>CANPYU010000067.1 GCA_947588665.1 uncultured Bacilli bacterium
GGTAATCATCGTTGTCTCACCTCCTCTGTAAATGCCTTTATCATAACATATTGGAAGTGAAATATTTGTCGAACCATAACTTAAATCTTTGTTTTTGGGTCTAAATTAAAAAAACTATATTTTAATCTATAGTTTTTAAATTTTATATTTCTCTAAATAAACTTTTTTTCTTAACAAAATAAGCTATACCTAAAGCACCCAAAATGCCTATTCCATCAAAAATTAAATAATTCTCTATTCCTGTCTTAGGATTATCTGGCACATTCTCTGTTTCATCCCACTTAAACTTATTTGATGTATAAGAAATTAAATTTCCTTCTGCATCTCCCATATAAAGATTTATATCTTCAATTGGATAATATTTCCCATCTTCATCTTCTATTTCATAATACACATAATAATAAGCTTTATTTTTTATCTTTAACTTATTTAAAATAGTTTCATTACTAGCTAAAGAGCCTTCTACTCCATTAGCTTCTTTAGCATAAGTTAATAAATTACTTAATCCTTCTTTATCATCATTTTTAATTAAATTTAATATTTTAGTATCACTAACTTGCCCAATCTTATAATTTAATTTAAGTGTTCTTCCTTCACTATAAATCTCATTAACTTTAAATTCTGTTTTATCCTTAAGAAGATTAACTGTAATTCTTTTACTTAAATCATTCTGATCCAATCTTTTTATTGTTACAG
Source organism: uncultured Bacilli bacterium (assembly GCA_947588665.1). The sequence goes on from CANPYU010000067.1 coordinate 697, forward strand.
AATTAACAATATCTGTATAACTTTCTTCCATTTTTTCTGCAATCGATAACTTTAAATCTCCACTTAATTCATATATATCTGTTACATCAACCACAAATCCATTATTTTCTACTTTTAATTCTTTATAATTTTCATAATTTTTAGCTGTATCTTCACTTTCTTTACTAGCACTTAAATTATAACTATATGTTGCACCTTCTTTTGGTGTTAAACCTGTTATTTTTAAATCAACTTTATTACCATTTTTAACTAATCCATATTTTATAGTTGTATATCCTAAATTAAATTTTTTAATATTAATTTTAAAAGTCTCTGTTCCTGTTCCCGTAACAGTCGCATCAGATTGACCATCTTGTTCTTCAAAACTATAACTAAATGTTTTAAATTCAACCCCATAATCTTTTAAATCTTCTTCTTCATCAATTATTTGAAACCAATTTATAAGATCTTCTTCACTATAACCATTTAAGTTTCCAACTACAAAAATTAAATCCATTATCCACACACTGTCAATCAAAGTTCTAGACATTGTATATTTATCATTTTTTGCATCTGTATAATTAAAAGTTATTTCATCACCTTCATAATTAAATTCTGTTTTAATATTCGCATTTTCATCAATCCCATCATCCCGATTAGCATCATAATTATACTTAATAGTAATCTTATTTTCTGTCACATCTATAGTTGATCTCTCTAACAAAACCTCTTGCCCAAAATCACCTACACTAAGTTCTGATGGCATCTTGTATGTTTTAATAGCCTCTCCAATCTTAGCAAAAGTTATTTCCTCTGCTTTTGTAACAGGTATATTTGCTATAAATAAACCTATAATCAAAATTACAATCAAAAATCTTTTCATTCTATACCCTCTCTCATTATCTTCATCATAACATAATATCTATTTTTAAGTCAACCAAAGACATTTTATTTACAATCGACTTTACAAAAAAACTCCTATCTCTAGGAACTTTTTATTTTTCAAATTGAGAATTATATATTTGAGCATAAAACCCTTTTTTCTGAAGTAATTCTTCATGTTTACCTACTTCTACAATATCTCCTTCATTCATAACTAATATTAAATCCGCATTTTTAATAGTTGATAATCTATGAGCAATAATAAATGAAGTTCGCCCTTCCATCACTTTATCCATTGCTTGTTGAATTAATTCTTCTGTTCTAGTATCAACATTACTAGTGGCCTCATCTAAAATTAAAACTTTAGGATTAGCAAGTATTGCCCGAGCTATAGTAAGTAGTTGCTTTTGCCCTCCACTTATATTACTAGTCTCTTCATTTAAAACCATATTATATCCCTCAGGAAGAGTTCTAATAAAATAATCCGCACTAGCAAGCTTAGCAGCCTCAATTACTTCATCATCACTAGCATTTAAATTTCCATAACGAAGATTTTCCATAATCGTTCCATTAAAAAGCCATGTATCCTGTAAAACCATTGCAAAAACACTTTCAAGTTCACTTCTTTTATAATCTTTAATATTTTTTCCATCTAACAATATTTCTCCAGAATTAAGCTCATAAAAACGCATTAATAACTTAACAATTGTCGTTTTCCCAGCTCCCGTTGGACCAACAATTGCTATTTTTTCTCCTTTATTTATTTTAGCATTAAAGTTTTTGATAATAATTTTATCTTTATTATATCCAAATTTAACATTTTTAAATTCCACATTACCTTCTACGTTTTTGCTTAAACAAACTCCCTCATCAATAAAATCTTCATTATCTAAAAAATTAAATATTCTTTCACTTGCCGCCACCATTGATTGAATTTGATTAGATATTTGTGCAAGCTGTGATATAGGATTTGTAAATTGTTTTGAATATTGAATAAAACTTTGAATATTACCTACTGTAATTTTCCCTTTAATCGCGTATAAAGAACCAATAATTGCAATTACAGCATAATTTAAATTACCTACAAAATTCATAATTGGAGGCATTAATCCTGATAAAAATCCTGCCTTAAATCCCGCATCATACAATTTTTTATTATCTAAATTAAATTTTTCTAAAGCTTTATCTTCCGCATTAAAAGCTTTAATTACTGTATATCCCCCAATCATTTCTTCAACTTCTGCATCTACTTCAGCTAAATATTTTTGTTGATTAGAAAAATATTTCTGACTCTTTTTTACAATTAATAAAACAAAGAAAGAAGCAATTGGAAGTACTAAAGCTGTAATAATTGCTAATGTAACATTAATTGTACACATCATTATAAATATTCCCACCACAGTTACCAAAGATGTAACTAATTGAGTTAAAGAATTATTTAAACTAAGTTGCAAAGTATCTATATCATTTGTAATAATTGATAAAGTATCTCCCACACTCTCACGATCATAATATTCCATTGGAAGCTTATTTAACTTAAGAGATACTTCTTTTCGAAGTTTATAACTAGTCCTTTGAGAAACACCAGTCATTATTAAACTTTGAATATAACTAAATAAAGCACTTACTCCATATAATACCACTAAACTAATCAATATCTTTTTAATATTATCAAAATTAATACCACCAGTACCATTTAATTTAGCTATTATTCCTGAATATATTTCTGTTGTTGCATTACCTAATATTTTAGGTGAAACAATAGCAAAAATTGTACTTCCAATAGCAAATAGAAAAGCTAATATAATTAAGCCTTTATAAACCGATATTCTTTTAAATAATTTTTTAAGATTACCTACAAAATCTTTAGGTTTATCCACTGCGCCTGGTCCTCTACCTCGCATATTTCTTCTTGGCATTATAATTCCTCCTCCTTTAACTGAGAAAGAGCAATTTCTTTATAAATTGGACAATTCTCTAATAATTCTTTATGCGTACCTTCTCCTACAATTTCTCCTTCATTTAACACAATAATATTATCCGCATTCATAATTGTACTAATTCTTTGAGCAACAATAAGCACTGTCGCATCTTTTGCATATTTATCTAATGATTTTCTAAGTTTAGCATCTGTTTTAAAATCAAGGGCTGAAAAACTATCATCAAATATATATATTTCGGGATTCTTAGCAATTGCTCGTGCAATAGAAAGTCTCTGTTTTTGACCTCCACTTACATTAGCTCCACCCTGTGATATCTCACTTTGAAAAGTATTTTCTTTTTCCTTTATAAAATCTATCGCTTGACTAACTTCAGCTACTTTTTCCATTTCTTCATCACTTAAATTATCATTACCAAACTTAATATTTGAAGCAATAGTTCCTGAAAATAACATACCTTTTTGAGGCACATATCCTATTTTATCTCTAAGTCCTTTAATAGAAGCTTTTCTAATATCAACTCCATCTACATAAATAACTCCCTCTGTTACATCAAAAAATCTTGGAATTAAATTAATTAATGTAGATTTCCCACTACCAGTTGATCCAATAAAAGCGGTCGTTGTTCCTGGTACTGCTTTAAAACTAATATTTTTAAGCATCGCCTCACTCGCATCTGGATATTTAAATGTTACATTATTAAATTCAACAATTCCCTTTTTATTTTGATCAAATTCTTCAACTTCTTCTACTTCTGTAACCGTAACTCTTTTCTTTAATATTTCTTTAATTCTTTTAATAGAAACTAAAGCTCTCGGCATCATCACAGATACTAAAGAAATCATTAAAAAAGCCATAATTATTTGCATCGTATAAGTAATAAAAGCAAGTAATGTTCCAATTTCTAAAGAACCAACATCTATAGCCTTAGCCCCATACCAAACAATTAATATACTAACTATATTCATAACAAGCATCATACTAGGCATCATAATACCCATTAAACGATTAACAAATAAATTAGTTTTAGTTAAATCTGTATTTGCTTTATCAAATCTTTTTTCTTCAAATCTTTCAGTATGAAAAGTTCTAATAACGGGCATACCTGTAATAATTTCTCTGGAAACTAAATTTAATCTATCAATTAATTTTTGCATTTTCTTAAACTTAGGCATAGCTAAACCAAATAAAATACTAATTAAAGCCAAAATTGATATAACTGCCACTGCAATTAACCAATTAAGAGGATTATTATAAACTTTAACAAAAGCCCCTATCCCTAAAATTGGTGCAAACACTACAATTCTAAGAAGCATAATTGCAAACATCTTTATTTGCTCTATATCATTAGTTGCTCTTGTAATAAGACTTGATGCTCCAAATTCTTTAAACTCTCCTGTACTAAAAGAAAGTATTTTATTTACCACTTTATCTCTTAAAACATAACTTAATCCAGCCGCAATTCTTCCAACTAAATAACTAACAATTATTGCCACAATCATTCCAATCGCTGCAATGAAAAGCATTTGAAGACCTTTATTAATGATAAAATTCATTTGATAATGATCCATATCAATACCAACTACATCATACATTTCACTAATACATATAGCTCCAAATTCATTTAACATAGTTTCATCAAAATTATCTACAACTTTAAGAAATGAATCAACTGTAGTTTTAAAAGTTACATCATCTAACTTCATTAAATAATCAAGGGCTGTTTCTCCCTCACTCAAATTACTTAATCCCAAACTATTAACTATACTTTCATTATTAGATTTAAACATCCATGCAAGAATCAAAGGTTTTTCTACTACATTTTCCACTATTTCTCTTTCACCTTTATCTAAATCATTTAAAACATAAATATTTTCTTTTTCTAAAATTGGATAATCTTGTTTATAATTTTCATAATCAACATTACTTAAATTATCTTTAACTACATAAGAATACCCTGTTAATAATGCTGCATTTTCATCTGTAATTTTAAGTATTGCATTATAAATATCTTCTGTCATAACTATAGGTAAATTAGAATCTATTCCTTTAGATGCTATTCCATCATTAATTATACTTGAAGTATAACTAGGCAACTCTAAATCACAAAAAGCCTGAACAACTAATAATAACACAACTAAAAAGATAGGTATAATAAATAATATTAAACTTTTCTTTTTCAAAAAAAATCCCTCCTCTAAATCTTATTAGTACAAATGTAATTATAACACAATTAAATATATATGTCTAATAAATATTTAGCCAAAGAAAAAAGTAGACATTACATCTACTCTTAAGAGCTATTTCCATTAATTTAAAGCATCTTTTAATTTGCTTCCTGCTTTAAATGAAGCAACAGTCTTAGCAGGAATTTTAATAGCTTCCTTAGTTAAAGGATTTATTCCTTCACGAGCAGCTCTTTTTTTAGCACTAAATGTTCCAAAGCCAACTAAAGCAACTTTACCTTCTTTTTTAAGACCAGTTTGGATTCCTTCTAAAAGAGCATCTAAAACACGTCCTACTTCAGCTTTTGACACTTCAGTTTTAGCTGCAGCAAATTCTACTAATTCAGTTCTTGTCATTTAAATTTACCTCCCTTTACAAAAACTATCTTTATAAGGTCTTTTACCTTACATATTAACATTATCAAAAACTTCCCATAAAATCAAGGTATTTTCCAATATTTTTTTAAAATTTTTACTATTTTTTAATAAAATTAAAAGCTATATTTCTATAGCTAATCTTTCTTAATAGGTAAATCAATCTTTTTCGGTAACTCTACTGAACTACTAGAAGTATTATTAACTGTATTATTTACATATACTGAACTAAATTGGTTAGCAGGTTTACTAGTTATTTCACTCATTGGAGTTACATTTACAGAATTATTTTTTTCAAGTTCATCTAACTCTGCTGAAATAGTCTTAGCAAGTGCATCAAAATCAATACTTGGAACTTTTATTTCTTCAGCTTGTACTTTCTCTACTGGCTGATAATAAGTACTAC
>CANPYU010000068.1 GCA_947588665.1 uncultured Bacilli bacterium
ATCATGGAAAGATTTTTATTTACACAATTTTTTTTACAGACTCACTTATCTTTTAAGCATGGCTGTAAATACTAACAAATAATATTTTTGAAAGTGATCCTTTTGCTAAAATTGATACCGAAGGGGTTGGTTCATTAATTAAAATTGCTGCCGAAAAGGGAAGAAAAACAAGAAAAGATATTCATTTAGGAATATGTGGAGAACATGGTGGAGACCCAGCCTCAGTAGAATTTTGTGAAAGTGTTGGACTTGATTATGTATCTTGTTCACCATTTAGAGTTCCAATAGCTAGACTTGCTGCCGCACAAGCTGCAATCAAAAATGGGAGTAAAAATTAACAATATCAAGAATGCTCGTATTTAAAGGAAAAAATGGAGATTTTATAAATGAATAAAATTTATTCCTAACCATTATTTATTGATATTTGTATATAAATTAAAGACTAAAATGGCTTATTCAGTCGCATATTTTAGTCTTTTTATATGCTATAAAACATCAAGTAAAAATTAACTTCGGCTCCTCAGGAGCTAAAGTATCTTCACAAAAATTTGGGAAAACTTTTAGAGATTTTTCATCAAATGGAAAAAGATATAATATTTTTAAGGAATGTTTTTGAACAATTGGATTAATAGGCAAGCTATACAATAAATTTTCTTATTTTACTTGGTTTTGTATTGACTTAATTTGTATAAGAATGGTATATTATAATTCGAGTAGTGCCTAGGAGACTTTTGAAGCCCTAGGTCATTTTTATTTCCGGAGGTTAAATGAAGCAATATAAAACTAATGAAGAATTATTAGAACATTTAAAAAATAAAAATGTAATAATTGATGATGAAAACATAGCTTTAAATTACATGATTCATTATTGTATATACATTATGAACTGAACGTCAGAAAAATCTGTTTTTTGTTTATAATTTTATTAATGTAATTAAGAACATAGTTGAAATTGTAACATAAATAATATATGATATAACAAGAGGTGACACTATGAGAGATTTTTCGGATTCTATTAAATATTCTGTCGTTAGAAATAATCTTGAAAAAAATAATGGTAGAATTTGTTGCGAAGTTTGTGGTAGAGAATTAAAATCGATAAATGAAGGACATTTTGATCATATAGAAGCATATGCTAAAGGAGGAAAATCTACAAAAAATAATTGCCAAATCTTATGTTTAAGTTGTAATTTGAAAAAGAATGATAAAGAATTAAATGATTTTTTACTAGATGAAAAAGCCAGAAAATTTTTAGAAGGTATAAATGTTGATGAACAAAATAGTATGGAAGATACCAATATCAGTATACAAGATAATCTAAGAATTAATGGTGAAATTACAAAAGAATCATTTGATTTATTAATTTCAAAATTTATTGAATCAAAAGGAAATATAACTAAAGTAGATTTTTCTAGAGAATATAACAATTTACCAGCATTTTATTATGTTACAAAATATTATGGTGATTTTAAGACATTAAAAAAGGCATTTAATATTAAAGAAAAGATTATATGGAATAGAGATACAATAAAAGAAGCTTTAGAAAAATATATAAATGAATATGGGAATATTTTTGAGAAGGATTTAAAAGCAAAGAATAATTTACCATCTTATCCATGTTTAATTAAATACTATCCAGAATTTAGTGGCTTAAATGAATTAAAATCAAATATGTTTAATTTAAAAGTAAGAAATCAATGGTCTCGTGAAGATGCAATTCAAGCTGGAAAAACATTTGCTAGTAAAAATGGCAAGATTTTACTAAAAGATTTGAATTCATTAAATAATATGCCTACTGCAAAAGTAATATATAGATACTTTGGATCATTAGAAAATTTTCAAAAGATAATTGGCTCTGAAGTATCACATCGTAATGAGTTAATTACTATGAAAGAAATTGATAAGGCGGTTAATGAAACTTTAAATTCTAGAAAAGAATTTGAAACAACTAAAGATTTGTTTAAAGTATTTCCAATATCTCAAAGTGTTATTTATCGTAATTTTGGAAGCATAGAATCATTTTATAAGAAATATAATATACGTATATTAAAAAAGAAAAAAGCCAAATTTTCTAAACAAGAAATTGATGATATAGTTTTAAAATATATTAAAGATGGCAAAAAAATACCCTCTGCTGCAAAAGAATTAGTTCCATTAGGATTACCATCAAGAGGAGCAATTATGCGATACTATCGTGATTGGCATGAACCTTTTGTTATATATTCAAAATTGTATGAAAAAATGAATTAAATATAATATTTTCTACAAGAAGGTGATAGCATGATTGAAAATTTTACTACAAATACTTTAAGACCTATGATGAAAATTTCTGAAATGGTTTAATACTTAAAACAAAAAAATATTAAATTTGAATATAGTAAAGATAATAATAATTATTTTAATGTAACATCATATAAAAATAATTTTATTAAGTATCAGTGTGGGGAATTAATAGGTAAATATATCGATTTAGATTTTGCTTACTTAAAAGACTTATTTTATTGTTATGATTATTGGTTTTGTAATTACTATGTTAGTATCATTAATAAAGTAAGTTAATGAATGCTCTTTTTGAATAAGATTAAAAAGTATTCTTTTTAGGAGAAGATTTTATTCTTTTCCTTTTATTATGGAGTTATTTGTGATACAATTATGTTGGTGATGAAAATGGCGAAAAAAGTAGAGAAAAGTGATGCTCCAAAAAAAGATAAAGATAAGCTTCAAAAAAAGAAAAAAAATAAAACGAAAAGAGTTAGTAAAATAAGTGAGACAATGAATAAGACTATTAATTTATATGAAGCATTGTTTTTTGGAGTAGCAATACTTTTGTTAATATTTATATTATTAATTAAGTATGTAACTCCAAATATATAGAGGTGAAGAAAGTGCAAAAAGAGATAAAATTAAAGACTTTTTTAATAGTTTTAGCTATATTAGTGTTTTTAGAGTGTCTTATATTGGTTGTTTTAGTGCCTTTAATAAAACATAATAAAGAGAGAAAGGGACAAGAGAAGTATTGTAAAGTGGCTATTTGTAACGAAGATGAAACTTCTTGTTATGCTTTTAAACTAGATGAGACTAATAAAACTCAAATTGTATGGCGAGGTAGATGCGATAATTATGAGAAGTAATATAAATAGGTTTAGCTTGTAATTTTAAAGAAAATTTGTTAAAATGATTTATGTACTTAAGAAGGAATGATTTTAAAATGCGCTATTTAGGTTTAGATTTAGGAACGAAAACTTTGGGAATAGCAATAACTGATAAAAGTAAAATGTTAGCTAATATGCTTAAAGTAGTTAGATTTAAAGCTGAAGATTATAATGAAGCAGTAATTGAAGTATTAAAGGTATTAGAAGAATATGATATTGAAAAGATTGCTTTAGGGTTGCCTAAAAATATGGATAATTCTTTAGGTTTTGCGAGTAAGAGAAGTTTAAATTTTAAAAAGTTGTTAGAAGAAAAAACAGATATACCAATTATACTGGTAGATGAGAGATTAAGTACAATGGAAGCAGAAAATATATTATTAGAAGCAGATTTAAGTAGAGAAAAAAGAAAGAAAGTTATAGATGGAGTAGCGGCTCAAATAATTTTAGAAACGTTTATTAAAATGGAGGAGAAAAATGAATAAGGAAAAGGAAAGAGTTTTTACTATTACGGATAATACAGGTAAAACTGTGGAGTATGAGATATTGTTTACATTTGATTCCGAGGAAACTAAAAAAAGTTATATAGTTTTTACTGATAATGTTACAGATCAAGATGGTAGTTTGATGACTTATGCAGCAACTTATGATAAAGAGGGTGAAAAATTAAAATTAAAAGATATTGAAACAGAGAAAGAATGGAATTTAATAGAAACACTTCTTTCACAAATTGAAGATAAAATCGGAGAATAAAAATAAGAGGTTGTATGAAAAAAAAGATAATAATAGTTATAGGGGTAATAATAGTTTTAATAGGTATATTGGTTGGTTTATATTTTTATGGATTAACACCAGTATCAAAGGAAGATAAGAAAGTAGAGTTTACTGTTGCTCCAGGAACTAGCAAAATAGAGATAGTTGATGAATTAAAGAAAAATGGACTTTTAAAAAGCAAATTAGCATTATATATATATGTTGCTTTTAATAGAAATTTGAATTTACAAGCTGGGGTTTATGAATTAAGAACAAATATGAAACCAACTGATATGCTAAAAAAAATTAATAAAGGAGAAATTATCGAAGAAGATAATACTTATACTATAACATTTATTGAAGGAAAAAGAATACCTGATTATGCTAAAGTTATCGCAGATAATACTAATAGTACTAAAGATGAAGTACTAAAAATAATGAGTGATAAAGAATATTTGAAAGAGTTAATTAATAAATATTGGTTTTTAACGGATGATATTTTAACTGAAAAATTATATTATCCTTTGGAAGGATATTTATATGCAAGTACTTATGATATTTATAATGGAAGCACTATTAAAAATATTATTGAAAGAATGCTTGATGGAACAGAACAAATATTAGATAAATATAAAGAAGAAATTAATAATTCTCGTTATTCGATACATGAGATTCTTACTTTAGCAAGTATTGTAGAATTAGAATCTTCAGGGACGAAAGAGAATAAAACAACAAATGATGATCCTAAAAAGATGGTGGCAGGAGTATTTATTAATCGACTTTTAGCAGGAGATTCTTTAGGTAGTGATGTTACTACATATTATGGAGCTAAGAGAGACTTTTCAACAGAGTTATATCAAGCTGAAATAGATGATTGCAGTAATGGATATAATACTCGAGGAACATGTAATATGGGGAAATTGCCTATTGGACCGATTTGCAGTCCAAGTGAAGTTGCTATAGAGGCGGCAATAAAGCCAATTAGTCATGACTATTATTTCTTTGTGGCAGATAAATTTAAAAATTTGTATTTTACTCGAAATAATGTGGAACATAATCAAATGATTAATAGTTTAAAGGCACAAGGAGTATGGTACGAATATTAATGGAGATGAGTTTTAATGAAAGAATTAATTTTAGAAATGGAAGCATATGCTTCGGAACATAATGTGCCAATAATTGAAAAAGAATCGATTACTTTTATTATGAAAATAATAAAAGCTAATAATATTAAAAATATTTTAGAAATTGGAAGTGCAATAGGGTATTCATCTATTTTAATGGCGAGTGTAGCCCCAGATGTTACAGTAACAACTATTGAAAGAGATGAAGCTCGTTATATGGAATGTCTTAAAAATGTTAAGAAATGTAACTTTGAACAAAAAATTACAGTGGTTTTTCAAGATGCTTTAGAGGTTAATTTAAGTAATGTTAGTTATGATATGATTTTTATTGATGCCGCGAAAGGACAATATACAAAGTTTTTTGAGAAATTTAAATATTTCTTAAAAGATGGGGGAATAATAATTTCGGATAATTTGAAGTTTCATGGGCATGTTGGGAAATCAAATGAGATTGAATCTAAGAATTTAAGAGGACTTGTAACTAAGCTTGAAGATTATATTGTATTTTTAAAAGATAATAAAGAATTTGAGACAAACTTTTATGATGTTGGAGATGGCATTTCAGTCAGTGTTAAGAAAAATGAAAAAAAATAAGACTTTATTATTAGTAAATAATGCGAATATAGTAGATAAATTAAAAGATGAAAGAGATATCTCTTTTCTTTTTCCATTAAAAAATTATACAGTAGGATTTGATAATACTTTTCAAGTTGAAGATATTCCTGATGGTGGATTTATTTTTGTTAATCGAATTATGGATAACCAAACTATTAGAGAATTTAGACAAATATTAGAAAATTTACCTGATAAAATTAAAGGAATAGTATTTGATGATATTGGAGTTTTAAATATTCTTTTAGAGTTAAATTTAAATATTACAAAAATTCTATTTTTAAATCATTTAAATTGTAATTATGAAAGTATTAATGCTTATTTAAATTATGTTCAAAGTGTTGTTGTATGTCCCGATATTACTTTTGATGAAATAGATGAGATATTACAAAAAGCAAAGAAACCGGTTGTTTTATATACTTTTGGTTATATTAATATTATGTATTCTAGAAGAACACTTTTAACTAATTATAATAAAAATTTTAAAAAAAATATTAAAAATAAAGCAAGATTAGAAGATATTATAACAAAGAAGAAGTTTAATATTTGGGAAGAGAATAATGGTACAGTCATATATACGGAAAGTCCTTTTAATGGCTTGAAATTACGAGAGAAAGATAATGTTTTATATAATTTAATTAATGCTGTTTTTTTAAGTGATGATGAAGTTTTAAATATAATTCATGATGAAACAAATTTAGAAGAAAAATATCCTTATAAGTATTTAAGTGAAAGAGGGACGATTTTTAAGCTTAAGGAGGAACAATCATGATGGAATTACTCTCGCCGGCTGGATCGTTAGAAAAGCTTAAAATTGCCTATCTTTATGGGGCTGATGCTG
>CANPYU010000069.1 GCA_947588665.1 uncultured Bacilli bacterium
TTCTGGCATGGACTACGACACCTTGGACATTACTTGCTAATGTAGCTTTATGTGTAAATCCTAATTTAGATTATGCCTTGGTAGAGTCTAAGGGAGTTAAATTTATTATGTCCGAAGCTTTAGTAAAAACTGTTTTAGGAGAAGAAGCTCAAATTTTAGAAACTTTTAAAGGTAAAACTTTAGAGGGAATGGAATATGAACAATTAATACCAGGGCTTGAGGTAGAGGGTAAAGCTTTTGTGGTTACTTGTGATGAGTACGTAACGGTGGAAGATGGAACAGGGGTTGTTCATATTGCACCAGCATTTGGAGAAGATGATGCAAAAGTTTGTGAAAAATATGGGATTAAAGGACTTAATCCAGTAGGTAAAGATGGATGCTATAATGCGGGACCATGGAAGGGTAAATTTGTTTTTGATGCCAATCTAGATGTTGTTAATTATTTAAAAGAAAATGATAAGTTATTTAGAAAACAAAAAATAATGCATGATTATCCACATTGTTGGAGATGCCATACACCTTTAATTTATTATTCTATGCCTAGTTATTATATTAAGGTTAGTGCTTTTAGAGATAAAATGGTGGAAGCTAATAAAAAAGTTAATTGGTATCCAGCATATGTAGGTGAAAAAAGATTTGCAAATTGGATTGGGGGTGCTAAAGACTGGAATGTTTCACGAAGCCGTTATTGGGGAAGCCCAATTCCATACTTTAAATGTGAATGTGGTTATACTCATATGGTAGGTTCAATTGCCGAATTAAAAGAGATGGCTACAACTAAGTTAGATGATAATTTAGATTTACATAAACCATATATAGATGAAGTATATTTAAAATGTCCAAAATGTGGTAAAGATATGAAGAGAATTCCTGATGTTTTAGATTGCTGGTTTGATTCAGGTTCAATGCCTTTTGCACAATATCATTATCCATTTGAAAATCAAGAGTTTTGGGAGACTCAATTCCCTGCGGACTTTATTTGTGAGGGAATTGACCAAACTAGAGGATGGTTCTATACTTTAATGGTTATTTCTACTTTTGTTAAAGGTTGTAGTCCCTTTAAAAATGTTTTAGTAAATGATTTATTGTTAGACGCAGAAGGCAAAAAAATGAGTAAGAGTCGTGGTAATATTGTTGAACCATTTACAACAATTAAAGAATATGGAGCCGATACAGTAAGATTTTATCTTCCTTATGTATCACCTGTTTGGACGCCTTTAAAGTTTGATTTGGAAGGCTTAAAAGAAGTATATTCTAAATTCTTTAATCCTCTTCGAAATGCTTATAATTTCTTTGTGATGTATGCGAATGTTGATAATATTGATACAGATAAATGTAATATTAAAGTAGAAGATAGAGAAGAAATAGATAAATGGTTAATATCGAAGTATAATCATTTAGTTAAAGATGTGACTAATGATTTTGAAGAATATGATTTAAATAAAGTAGTTAAACATTTAACAAGTTTTGTATCAGAAGATTTTTCTAATTGGTATATTAGACGAAATAGAAATAGATTCTGGGGTAGTGAGCTTGATAACTCTAAAAAAGCCGTTTATATTACAACTTATGAAGTTTTAGTAGGATTAGCTAAATTAATGGCACCAATATGTCCTTTCTTAAGTGAAGAGGTGTATCGAAATTTAACAGGAGGAGAGTCTGTTCATTTAGAAGATTATCCTGAAACAAATGAAGCATTAATAAATGAAGAGTTAGAAGAAAAAATGGATTTAGTTCGTTCTTTAATTAGTATTGGGAGAATGGTTAGAGAAGAAGCTAAAATAAAGGTTCGTCAACCCCTTAAAGAAGCTTTAATAGATGGTAAAAATGAAAAATTATTAAAAGATTTAATTCCTTTAATTAAAGAAGAATTAAATGTTAAAGATGTATTATTTGTAAGTAATCTTGGGGAATACATGAATTTTATAGTTAAACCTAATTTTAAAGTAGTTGGTAAAATGTTAGGGGCAAAAATAAAAGAATTTAGTGAAAAATTAAATACTTTAGCTAAAGAAGATATTACCAAACTTAATAATAATGAAGTAATAGTTGTTGATATCGCGGGAGAAATAGTAGAAGTAACAAGAGAAATGGTAGATATTAGAATAACTAGTAAAGAAGGCTTTAATGTAGGAATGGAGAATAATAATTTTATTATTTTAAATACTGAATTGACACGTGAATTAGTATTAGAGGGATTAGCAAGAGAAATAGTATCTAAGGTTCAAAATATGCGTAAAAATGAAGATTATAATGTTAGTGATAGAATAATTATTGATTATAATGGGGAAGATGAAATTAAAGAAGCAATAGAGGCTTTCTTAGAATATATTAAAACAGAAACTTTGGCAGTAGAGATTAATTTTAAAGAAGAACTTAAGAATGTAGTTGATATTAATGGTCATGCGGTTAATATAATTGTAAAAAGAGCTTTATAAGTTCTTTTTACTTTAGAGGGTTAATATGATTGAAGAATATATTAATATGATTAGTGATATACCGGAGATTTTGAATAAGTATTTAGAGTTAAATATTATTAAAAGACTTAAGAAAGTAGGATATTTTTGTGGAATGGATTATGCATCAAAAGATATTTATGATTTTTCAGGTTATATTAGTAGGTATGATCACTCTTTAACAACAGCCATACTCACTTGGCGATATACAAATAATAAAAAAGCTACAATAGCCGCATTATTTCATGATGTTGCAACACCGGTATTTTCACATGTGATTGATTATATGAATAATGATTATTTAAAACAAGAATCAACAGAAGAAAAAACTAAAGAAATATTAGATAATGATGAAAAATTAAAAGAGGTACTTTTAGAAGATAATTTAAGAGTAGAAGATTTAGATTTTAAAAAATATTCTATTGTCGATAATGATAGGCCTAAATTATGTATGGATAGATTAGATGGAATAATACTTACAAGTCTTTTTTGGACTAAGAAATTAGATATTTATGATATAAAGAATATTTTAGATAGTATAAAAGTTTATAAAAATGAAGATTTAGAAGATGAAATTGGTTTTGTTGATGTAAATGTTTTAGAAAAAATAGTAAAATTAAATGATATTATAGATATTTATTGTCATTCTCGGGAAGATACTTATATGATGATGCTACTATCAGACATAACAAGAAAATTGATAGGAAGTAAAATAAATTATGATAATTTATATATAATAGATGAAGAAAAAGCAATAGAGATGATTAAAGAACTTAGTTTAGAAGATATAGAAGTTAAAGAAATGTTAGATAAGTTTTTAAATATTAAAAAAGCTGATATTCCTAATTTAAATAATCCCAAAATTAAAAAAAGAGTGATTAAACCATTATTTAAGGGAAGACGATATGAAATATTATAATTATAATTTATTTGGGTTAACATTTTATATTGGAGAGAATAATGGGTATATAATATATATTAGTTGTAATAAATTACCTGATAGTTATGTTTTAGAAGAAACTTCTTTAATACTTAAAACTAAGAGAGAATTAGAAGAGTATTTTTTACATAAAAGATTTAGTTTTGATATACCGATTAAGCTTATAGGGACAGATTTTCAGAAAAAAGTATGGAAAAAAATGCAAGAAATACCTTATGGAGAAGTTATTAGTTATAAAAAGCTCACAGTTTTAAGTGGAAATCCTTTAGCTGTACGAGCAATTGGAAATGCGTGTCATAACAATAAAATATTAATAATAGTGCCATGTCATCGGGTAGTTGCTAGTCATGGTTTAGGTGGGTTTGGTTTGGGTTTAGATATTAAAATTAAATTGTTAGAATTAGAAAATTATTTATTTTAGGTGTCTTTAATAATAAAATGGTGAATAATTTAATAAAATATATTAGAAGTAGAGATACTTCATATTTGCAAGTTATAAGTAAATAATTAAAAGGAAAAGTTAAATAAGAGACTAAATAATTTATTAAAACTTTTAGAGGCATGAAAAATTGCTTCTTTCTTTATTGTATTTTTAAAATTTTTTTCGTATAATTAGTTTAAGAGGTGATTAGATGGAGATGTGGCTACTTTGGTTAATAGTTGTAATATTACTTACAGTGATTGAAGCAATGACAATAAATTTGGTAAGCATTTGGTTTATTGCTAGTGCTCTTGTTAGTTTATTTATGTCATTTGTGGTTGATTCATTTTATGTACAATTTGCTATTTTTGTAGGGCTTGGAATAGTATTAATGCTTCTTACACGGCCAATTTTAGTAAAGAAATTTGGAAAAAGTGATGTTAAAACTAATCTTGATCGAGTAATCGGGATGGAAGGCGTTGTTACTAGTGAGATTACACGTTTTAAAATTGGGGAAGTAAAAGTAGATGGTAAAAAATGGAGTGCAATGAGTGAAGAAAAGATTAAAGTGGGAGATCATGTGATAGTGGAAGCTATTGATGGAGTTAAGTTAATAGTGCGGAAAGGTGAAGTTTAATGGAAGTTTTTATTGTAATTTTAATATTAGTAGCAATTATAGTAATACCTAATATTAAGATAGTGCCTCAAGCGAGAGCGTATGTTTTAGAAAGATTAGGAAGTTATTATGCAACATGGCAAAATGGTTTACATTTTAAAATACCATTTGTGGATAGAATAGCAAAGAATGTTTCTTTAAAAGAAACAGTAAAAGATTTTGCTCCTCAACCAGTTATTACTAAAGATAATGTAACAATGCAGATTGATACAGTTGTTTATTATCAAATTACAGATCCGAAGTTATATACTTACGGGGTTGATGCGCCAGTTTCAGCGATTGAAAATTTAACAGCAACGACTTTAAGAAATATTATTGGGGAATTAGAACTTGATCAGACTTTGACAAGTCGAGATATTATTAATGGAAAGATGAGAGCTATATTAGATGAGGCGACTGATCCTTGGGGGATTAAAGTTAATAGAGTAGAAGTTAAAAATATTTTGCCACCTAGAGATATTCAAGAAGCAATGGAAAAACAAATGCGGGCTGAAAGAGAGAGAAGAGAAAAAATATTACAGGCTGAAGGAGAAAAAAAATCAAGTATTTTAATCGCGGAAGGTGAAAAAGAAAGTGCTATTTTAAGAGCGGAAGCTCAAAAAGAGAGTCAGATTAAAATTGCCGAAGGAGAAGCAGAAGCTATTTTAAAACTTAAAGAAGCAGAGGCAAAAGGAATAGAATTATTAAAAAATGCTAAAGCTGATAGTGCAGTTCTTACTTTGAAAAGTTTTGAAGCTTTAGGAAAAGTGGCAGATGGGCAAGCAACTAAATTAATTGTTCCAGCTAATTTACAAGATATTGCAACATTTGGAACAACAATCGCGGAGGCTATAAAAGATAAGAAGTAACTTATCTTTTTAAGTGTTATGGTAAAGCAACCAATAGAGCCTTATTATAATAAAGATTCTAAAGTATTAATTTTGGGATCTTTTCCAAGTATAACTTCAAGAGAAGCAGGATTCTTTTATGCTCATCCTAAAAATCGTTTTTGGCCTGTTTTAGCTAAAATATTTGATACTGTAATAGATAGTGATATTGTTTCAAAAAAAGCATTTTTAAAAAAATATAAAATTGCTCTTTATGATGTTTGTTATGAATGTGAAATTAAAGGATCTAGTGATGCGATATTAAAAAAGTTATTCCAAGTGATATTGGAACAATATTAAAATCAAGTCAAATTAAGAAAATATTTATTAATGGTAAGTTAGCTTATAATTTATATAATAAATTAATAAAAGATAAAATTAAAATGGACGCAGTATGTTTACCAAGTACAAGTCCTGCAAATGCTAAATTAACATTAGATGATTTAGTTTGCAAATATCACATTATTAAAGATTATTTAGATAGTAAAATAATGTAAATTTAAAAAAGTTAGGACTTTTATATTTTGAGCTTTCATGTTATACTGATGTATAGGGTGAGAAAATGTTAAAAAAATTAAATAAGTTAGGATATACAAAAGTAGAGTTATTAATAGTAGTTGTTTTAGTAGGGATTGTCGCTTTTATTACAATTAATAAAACATCATATGCATTTGCAATTGATAATACGAGTGCAGAATTAGAGGTTAGGAATTTGATTGAATTACAAGCCGAAGATTATGCGATGGATAATTTAAATTTATTTGAAGAAACTGATACTAATTATATTGTTGTTGATGATTTAGTAGAAGCTGGATATATGATTGGAAATGATAAAGGATTAGTGCTTGATCCTGTAGATGCTTCTAAGTCTTATAATGATAGTAAAATAAAATTAGAATATAATAAAGATAAAAATAAAGTTGAGGCAACCCTTATAGATTAAAATCAATAGAGCTGTCAATAGTTTTTGAAAATGTCTCAAAAAATTTTAAACATAAACGGGAAAAATCTCGTTTTTGTTTACCATAAAT
>CANPYU010000070.1 GCA_947588665.1 uncultured Bacilli bacterium
CTCCTCTGTAAATGCCTTTATCATAACATATTGGAAGTGAAATATTTGTCGAACCATGACTTAAATATTTGTTTTTGGTCCTAAATTAAAAAAAGACTGCTAAAAAGCAATTTTTTAATTTTATAACAGTCCTTAAAACACTACAATTAAATTCCTAGCAACAATTTCTTTCATAAACATTTTGAACTTCATTTTCTTCACAACAAGAATAAGTTGGAGTATAAGTATGTTTATAAATATGATGATTTATAATTCTTGTATTACAAGGTTGAATATGAGGAACTTCATGACAAATATATCTATGACATACAGTTTCTCTTGGTGCTTCATAAACTGGAGGACATACTACACCAGGCATTGTCTCTCCTCCCATCATACCCATTCCCATCATTTGTGATGAAGAGCATGTATTCATACCCATTGGAATACCATTCATTCCCATATCTCCTGCTTGATACTCTGTATTATAATATGCAGTTTCTTGCATAGATTCAAAATCTCTATTATTATTTATCTTCAAGATAATCACATTTCCTTTCTAGTTTATTGTATGACTAACTTCTTACTTGGAATAGGTAATTATCCTAAAGATATTCTAAAAAGGCATTTTCATATTTCCATTACTAAAAGCCTTCATCATTTTTTTCATCTCTTCAAATTGATTTAATAATCTATTTATTTCTTCAACTGGTCTTCCACACCCTTTAGATATTCTTTGTTTTCTACTTGCTTTCAATACTTCTGGATGTTTTCTCTCATAAACTGTCATTGAACTAATTATAGCCTCAACATGTCCAATCTGTTTAGGGTCAACACTTATATTGTTAAGCCCCATTTTTCTCGCCCCCGGAAGCATTTTTAAAATATTTTCTAATGGCCCTAATTTTTTATTTGCTTTAAATTATGTAAAAAATCTTCTAAATCATAGTTACCTTTTTTCATCTTAGCCATTTGGTCTTTAGCTTCTTCTTCCGTAACTAAATTTTCGACTTTCTCAGCAATACCTAAAATATCACCCATATCTAAAATACGTTCAGCCATAGAAACAGGATAAAACTCTCTAAGTCCATCCATTTTTTCTGAATCTCCCACAAATTTAATTGGAATATGTGTAATATGTCTAACTGAAAGTGCCACCCCGCCTTTAGTATTACCATCAAGTTTAGTTAAAATAGTCCCTGTAAGTTTAAGTGTATCATTAAACCCATTAATAACATTTATAGCATCTTGACCCATCATGGCATCAATAACTAAAATAGTCTCATCTATCTTTATTGTATCATTTATATCTTTTAACTCTTGCATTAAAGCTTCATCAATCTGTAACCGACCTGCTGTATCTATAATTATATAATCTAAATTATTATCCCTCGCATATACTTCTGCTTCTTTAACTATTTCTATGGGACTAATCTTTCCTTTAGTAAATACTGGAATATCTAAACTCTTACCAACTTCCACTAATTGTTCAATCGCTGCCGGACGATATACATCACAAGCCACTAATAAAGGTTTTTTATGATATTTTTTTCGCAAATAATTTGCTAGTTTTCCGGCTGTTGTAGTTTTACCACTTCCTTGAAGACCACATAGCATTAAAACAGTCATACCATTATTAACTGTTAAAGGAACATAATCTCCCCCTAGTAACTCCACTAATTCATCTTTAACTAATTTAATAAATAATTCATCAGGTTTAATATTTTTTTCTACTTCTAACCCTAAAGCCTTTTCTTTTACTTTTTGCACAAACTCTTTAACAACCTGATAATTAACATCTGCTTCTAATAATGCAAGTCTTATTTCTCTCATTGCATCACTAATATTTTCTTCTGTTATTCTTCCCATTCCCCTAATATTTTTAATAGCCTTACTAAGTCTATCTCCCATATATTCAAACATTTATATCACCATCCAGTAAAAACATTATATCAAAAAAAAATCCTGCATACAAGCAGCATTTATTTTTTTACTAAGCTTAAAATTTTAAACTACTCTTTACAACTTAACTTAAAGCTGTATTTCTAATATTTTCAATAAAATCTTGCATAATAGTTAAATAATTTTCATTATTGCTAACTTCTTCATCATTTAAAGTATAAAGCATATTTACATTTATAATATTAGCTTTGTAATTACTCTCTAATTCTTTAATTAGATCACTTTTAACATCACTACTACATAAATATATATCTTTATATCTTTCACTCTTAAAATTACTCTTAATTGTTGCCTCCATCACCGTATCACTATCTAAAACAACCACATTAAATCCATAATTTTCTAAAAACTTTAACTTATCAGAAGATACTACTAAAGTTGTATTACCATCTTTACTAGCCATATTTGCAATATTTCTTAAATCAGCATCCATATATGATAAAGTTTCTTCTAATTCTTTATAATGATCTTCTATTCCTTCTATTACTAATTTACTCGTCGTATAATCAATTAAATTATTCTTAATATTTTTAGCTAACATTAAATAATTATTAGGACTTAACCATAATTCTTCTACCTGATTTTTATAATTTAAACCATAAGATACATCTATTAATAATAAATCTTCATTTTCATTTAAAAATTCTCTTGCTAACTCTTTTTCATTAGTAAGTCCATTATACACAAATAAAGCTCCACTTTGATATGTCTCTTTTTGTTTATTTGTAAGTTCATAAGTTTTAATATCAGCCCCACTAGGATAAATACTATAAACATTTTTTTCATTTCCATATAAATAATTAGTTAAATACTGAATTGGATATATAGTTGTATAAACATTATTATTACTTAATTTATCACTTTTAAAACAACTAGTCACACTTATCATAACTAATATTAAAACCCCAAATTTAATTAATTTATTCATTCTTCCACCTTCAATATTAATATTGTAATTTATTTTCTTCAATTTTTCAACTTATTTTAAAAACTTACTTGCAAATTTTGTCGAACACTTTTTCTTGCTAAATCTCTTTTAATATTTTAAAATAAATATCAAACCAACTTTTAAAGGAGCAATATGAATATAACAGTTTTAAAAAACACCTTAGATAAAGAACAAACAATTGCCGCGACCACCAATAATGAAAACACCATGATTATCGCTGGCGCGGGTTCGGGCAAAAGTTTAACTATGGTTGGTAAAATAAAATATTTAGTTAAAGAAAAAAATATTAATTTAGAAGATATTCTTTGCATCACTTTTACTAATGATGCAGCTTTAAGTTTACAAAAGAAAATCAAAAAAGAATTAAATCAAGATAATAAAGTTTATACTTTTCATAAATTAGCTCTAGAAATAATTAAAGCTAACCACATTAAATTTACAATCGCTGAAGATAATTTACTAGATTATTTAATTGAAGAGATATTTGCTTCCCTCCCCAATCCCCAATATTTTCGTAAGTATTTCTTTACTAAAAATTATGAAACATCACAAGCCTTTAAAAATTATAAAAAAACTATCGCGAGATTTATTAGATTATATATTTCTAATTACTATGATTTAACTAAATTTAATGACATAATTTCTCATGCTAACAAGTTAGACTTACCCTATTTATTAATAATTAAAAAAATATATGAAATGTACTTAATTGAAAAAAAATCTCAAGGTTTAATTGATTTTGATGATATGATATATCTAGGAGCTAAACTAGTTAGAAAAAATGGTATTAACAAAACTTATAAATATATTATTATAGATGAATATCAAGATACTTCTTGTGTAAGAGAAAATTTAGTTAAAGAAATAGTGAATAAAACTCATGCTTATATTACCGTTGTTGGGGATGATTTTCAGTCTATCTATCGTTTCTCTGGTTGTGATTTAAATAACTTTCTTGATTTTCCTAATAATTTTAAACCAGTAAAAAAACTTTATTTAACTTCTACTTACCGCAATAGCCAAGAACTAATTAATGTTGCCGGTTCTTTTGTCATGAAAAATCCTCGGCAAATCAAAAAAACTTTAACTTCACCCAAATCTATTCCGAAACCTATAACTATTTTATATTACAAAAATGAAAAAAAAGATTTCTTAAAAGCTTTAGAATATATTAATAGTCCCAATTTAATGATTCTTGGTCGCAATAATTTAGATATTTATAATGTTTGCCCTCCAAATATGATTGATGATAATACTATTTATTATAATAGTTCTAATACTTATTATAAAACTATTCATAAATCTAAAGGATTAGAAGAAGATAATATTTTAATTATTAATTTAACCAATGATACTAATTCTCTTCCTAGCAAAATAAAAGATGAAAAAATCTTAAAATATGTTTTAGTTCATAAAGATATTTATCCCTATGAAGAAGAAAGACGTTTATTTTATGTTGCTATAACTAGAACTAAAAACCATTGTTATCTTTATATCAATAAAAAAAATTCTTCTATTTTTATTGAAGAATTAATTAAAGATTATCGTAAATATCTTAACTTTGTTAAATTATAATAAATCCCCATACTCTTGCTTTTCCATCTCTTCTATTTTCATAATTTCATGTTCCTTAACTGCTTTATATATCATTTCTTCATAAGGTATTAATTTTTCATACTCTAAACATTTAGCTTTATCGGGATTAATCACTGGATGTTTAGGAACAAATATAGTACAGCAATCTTCATATGGCAATATACTAACTTGATAAGTATCTATTTTTTTAGCAATATCAATAATATCTAATTTATCAAAACACGCAAGAGGTCTAATAACTGGTATTTTAACCACTTCATTAATAGCCGAAATACTTGTAAGCGTTTGACTTGCAACTTGCCCTATAGACTCCCCATTAATAAGTATTTTAGCGTTTCTTCTCCCCGCAATAATGGCACTTATCCGGTACATCATTCGCCTCATAATTGTTATTAAATATTCATGAGGAATATTCTTATAAATTTCTTCTTGTATTTGAGTAAAATTAACTACATGTAATATAATATCATTATTATATTTTGCAAGCTTTCTTGCTAACATAATAACTTTATTTTTAGCTTCCATACTTGTATGCGGTGGACTCTCAAAATAAATAGCCTCTATCTTTACTCCTCTTTTAATAGCCATATAACCAGCAACTGGAGAATCTATTCCTCCACTTAACATGAGTAAACCTTTCCCTAAAGTTCCAACCGGATAGCCACCTAACCCTTTAATTTTCTCAAAATAAACTAAACTGTTATCTTTTCGATACTCAATATTTATTAAAACTTCCGGATTATTAACATCTACTCTTATATCAGGAATATTCTTTAATATTTCTGCTCCCATCATCTTGCTTAATTCTACACTTGTATATTCTATTTTTTTATTACTTCTTTTTGTCTCTACTTTAAATGTCTTGAATTCTTTATCTTTAAGTAATTCTAAAACTTGAGGGGTTATTTTTTCTATATCATTACTATCTATTATATACCCAACATTAATTTCATGTATACCAAAAACATTAGTAACTCTCTTTATTACTTTATCTATATCACTTGTATGAATAAACATTCTTCCTAAATCATAAGTAACATTAACATTCATATCTTTTAATGCAAACATAATATTATCTTTTAATTTAGTTAAAAAGAAATTAATATTATCTTTCTTAGTAGATAATTCTCCATATTTAATTAATATAACTTTTTCCATATAAATCACAAACTTATTATACTAAAATCATTAAAAAATGTAAACAAAAAGATATTACCCTTAATATGATCTATATATAAAAAATAGTACTTAAATTTTATTAAGTACAAAATTAATATTTAACTTACTCATAATAAATTTTTAAAAAAGTCATCTTTTAATATAAAAATCATTACCAATAGGTACAAACCCCGCCTTTGTAATTGCTTTAATACTTGGAATATTATCTTTTTCTACCTGGACTTTTATCCCCTTAATAGAAAAATTATTTAACAAATAAACCGGTAATTCTTGATTTATTCTACTACTATATCCTTGATTTCTAAAATCTTTATGAATTCCTAAATATAATAATAATTCTTCTTTTTTATTTAAATACATGTAAACAAAACCTACAATTTTATCATTATCATAAACTAAATAAGCATTAGGATTATCTAATTTAAAACTATCTAATTCTAAATAAGAATGGCTAAACATATACTCTATATCTCCCATTCTTTTTTCTAGTTCTCCTTCTTCTTCTACTTCTCTTAATAAATCTTTTAAAAAAAGTAAATGTTCTTTATTATGATTATTAAAAGGCGCATAATCTAATGAACCTATTCTAAATTTATCCATGAAGACCACTTAATTTCTTATATATCTGGTCAAAATATTCTATAAATTTATTTACTTCATCAGTTGTTGTAAGATGTGATAAACTAATTCTTAAAGTTGATG
>CANPYU010000071.1 GCA_947588665.1 uncultured Bacilli bacterium
ATGGAAGATATAATAGATTATGTGTTTGAATGGAACAAAGAATCATCAAAAAATGGTTTAGAAAGACTAATAGAAGATAGAAGCTATGAAGCCGAATTAAAAGGTGAATTAGCTGGCGAAAACAAAGGTCGAAATAATGAAAAATATGCAATTGCCAAGAATATGTTAACTAAAAAAATGAACATTAATGATATTCACGAAATAACAGGTTTATCTAAAAAAGAAATATTAAATATAAAATAAATGCCAAATATTAGCATTTATTACAGACTGTTGACAAAGTGAGTCAATAGTTTTTTATTTTATAAAAATATTTGATGTAACAAATATGCGAGAAAAAGATGCCTTATTTTAGCTTAAAAGTCATTGAAAGTTCTCGCTTTTTATATGGAAGTATGAGATAATAAAGATAGCTAAAATGAGGATTATAGAAAAATGGCAATGACAAAAAGATGAAAAAGAAATTATCAATGTGAAATGAAAATAGCATCAATGATTTAAAGAAGTATGCGAATAGAGATGAGATAATGGAAGATATAATCGATTATGTGTTTGAATGGAATAAAGAATCATCAAAAAACGGTTTAGAAAGACTAATAGAAGACAGAAGCTATGAAGCCGAATTAAAAGGTGAATTAGCTGGTGAAAATAAAGGAATAACAAAAAGAAACTTTGAAATTGCCAAGAATATGCTTAAACTAGATATATCATTAGATAATATTCATAAAGCAACAGGTCTAACTAAAAAAGAAATACTTAGTATAAAATAGGATGCCTAAAGCATCTTTTTTTATCTATACTTTAAATAAAATTTATGTTAAAATTTATAAAGAGGTCTTATTTATGAATTTAGAAAATATTGTCAAATATTTACAAAAAAATAATTTAACTATATCTACCATGGAATCATGTACTGGTGGTCTTCTAGCAAGTTTAATAACCGACATTCCTGGAGCCAGTGACATTATTAAATTTAGTGCAGTTACCTACAGCAGTGAATACAAAATTAAAATGGGAGTAAATAAAGAAACAATTGATAAATATACCGTTTATAGTAAGAAAACAGCTCAAGAAATGGCCTATAATATCGCCAAATTTGCAAATAGTACTATAGGTGTTGGAATAACTGGTCGTCTAACTAGTAATATTAAGGAAGAAAAAAGTGTTGATGTATGTATTTATGATTCTCGCACCAACAAATATTATCATAAATATAGTCCAATTTTAAAAGAAAAAAGAACCGATAATAAATTAGAAGTGATAGATATATTTAAAAATTTATTTAATTCGACATATAATTTAAAATAAATATGTTAAAATTTTTCTGGTGATTATAAATGAAAGTAAAATTATTTGATGAATCCCATGAAAAAGATTTAGAAGATAAAATAAATAGTTTTTTATCTAGTTTAGAAGGGGAAGTAATAGATATAAAACTTCAAACCAGTATAGCAATGTTTGGAGAAGAACAAATATATTGTTTTACTGCCATGATTATATACACATAAAGGATGTGGAAGTATGAAAAAAAATTCATTTATTGAAGGAACAATTATAGCAACCGCGGCGATTTTTTTTATTAAAATAATAGGTATGCTATATGTTATACCTTTTTATGCTACAGTTGGAGTTGCCGGAGCTACTTTATATGCTTATGCCTATAATATCTATGGTTTATTTTTAGAAATATCTACTGCAGGTATTCCAAATGCTGTAAGCAAATTAATAAACGAATTTAATACCCTAAATAAACAAGAAGCTAAAATAAGAACTTATCGCATTGGTAAACGTATGTTAAGTTTTATAGCCCTTATAGCTTTTATAATTATGTTTGTATTTGCCGGACAAATAGCCGCACTTATCCATATAGAAGGAGGAAGCAGTATTGCCGATATCGCCTTTGTTATCCGCGCTGTTTCATTCGCTATTTTAGTATTTCCTTTTTTAAGTGTCACTCGTGGTTTCTTTTTAGGCCATAATGTGATTTATGTTTCAAGTATATCCCAAGTAATTGAACAACTTGCTCGTGTTGCAGTCATTATTGGTGGTAGTTATATTGCTCTAAACTGGTTACATTTAGGAACTAAAGATGCGATTGGTATTGCCGTTTTTGGCGCCTTTATTGGAGGGGGTTTTGCTTTACTTTATGTTTATTATAAACTTCGTAAAAATAAAAGTGAATTAAATTTAGATAAAACTTTTTCTGAAAAAGATAAAATAACTAATAAAGAAATAATAAAAAAAATAATTAAATACGCCATACCTACAGTTATTATTAGTATCGCGTTT
This sequence comes from uncultured Bacilli bacterium, assembly GCA_947588665.1. The sequence continues at coordinate 2,290 of CANPYU010000071.1, forward strand.
ACTATTTATAATAATGTTGATATGATTTTATTATTAAAAGTTATGGATTACTTAGGTTACAGTGCTGCTGATGCTGAATTTATCGCAACAGGCTTAAGTACTTGGGCTGCCAAAATATTTATTATAATTTCTTCTGTTGGCTTAGGCATGTCTGCTAGTTTAATTCCTAACATGGTTGAATCATTTACTCTAAAAAAATATGCTGATGTTAATCATAAATTTAATAAAGCCATCGAAATAATTTTATTTGTATCTCTCCCTATGTGTATTGGCATCTCTTTATTAAGTGCTTCTATCTGGAATGTCTTTTATGGCTACAACACTTTAGGTACCAGTCTTTTAGCTGTTGGTATTTTTGCTCCTTTATTTACTAATTTATTTTCAGTTGCTAACTATACTTTACAAAGTATGAATAAATTTAAAGTAGTATATATTGCTTCCACTTTAGGTATTTTATTAAACACTATTTTAGATGCTCCATTTATGCTTCTTTTAGATGCCATAGGTCTTTCTGCTTATTGGGGTGCTACTTTTGCTACAGCTTTAGGTTTAGGCTCAACCGTATTTGTAGCTATGCATGTTCTAAAAAAAGAATACAATTTTAAATATCATGAAATAATTACAGTCATAGAAAAAAGTTTAATACCTCTAATTACGATGATTATAGCAGTCGTGTTAATGAAACTATTTATTCCTATCAATTATGATAGTAGATTATCATCAATTATTTATATTGCTATAATTTCTCTTGTAGGAGCCGTCATTTATTTTCTTATTTCATATAAAATGGGTTTAATTGCCGATGTTTTAGGTCCCGACTTTCTTCAAAAATTAAAAAATAAAATATTACCCTTAAAAAAAAGGCCTAAAGCCTAAACCATATATACATTTGTTGTCGAATCTAAATCATCGGTCGTATAAAAACTATTATTTTCTAATTTATTTAAACGCAAATCTATACGATTAAGTTGTCTTTCAATTTTTGAGAGTCTTGCCTCAATATCTGAATAATCATTACCTGTATTATAATTAGGAATATTGTTTTGATTTTGTGGTATACCTGTGTTATAATTTATAGGTCCAGCATAAAAGCCTTGATTCGCGTAACTAGAAGTAGCAAAAGGTTGAGGCTGCATATTAAAATTTTGATTGGGAATACCCATATTACTCATATAACTAGCTTCTTGAAAAAAAGTATTTCGATCTTTTTTCATTCTGATTTTCCTTTCAATCATATTATATGTAATAAATAGAAAGTAGTGATATAATGCGTTTAAGAAATTTAAAAGATAAAGATAATTTTCTAAATAATTGTTCATATTTAGAAAAAAATCCTGAACAAAACCTCAATAATTGGTCCCATGTATTTAACAATCATAATCCTATTCATTTAGAAATTGGTATGGGAAAAGGGGATTTTATTTACCATATGGCTTTAAAATATCCGGATATTAACTTTATTGGAATAGAAAAATATACTGGTGTAATTGCTCATGCAATCAAAAAATATCCTCAAAAGCTTTCCAATTTACGAATTATAAATATGGATGCATTGAATTTAGCTAATGTTTTTAATCAAGAAATAAGTACGATCTATTTAAATTTTTCTGATCCTTGGCCCAAAAAAAGACAAGCTAAAAGAAGACTTACTAGTTCTATATTTTTAGCTATTTATGATAAAATATTTACCGATTCAAAAAAAATAATTATGAAAACTGATAATTTAACTTTATTTGAAAGTTCTCTTGTAAGTTTAAGTAACTATGGCTATATTCTAGAAGATGTCAAATTAGATTTATTAAATAGTGATATCCCTAATATATTAACGGAATATGAAACAAAATTTATAAAAAAAGGTCTTAAAATAAATTATTTAGTTGCTAAAAAACCAAGCCTATGAGCTTGGTTCTTGATTTTCATTATTAATTAATACCGCATGAACTACTAATCTTTTAGCTCCATTATCAGAGCAAGTAGATAATGTTAATATTTTATCTTCTGCTTTAATTGGTACATTAAAATTATAAATACTTCTTTTAGTAAGCATATCTGCAAAACTTAAAAAATCTTCATCATCTTTAAATACGACTCTTAAATAGTCATTAGTTTTTGGAACTCTATATATTGAAAATATTCTAAATTGCATATTTTCATATAAACTATTATAAGTAATTATTTGATTATTTTGATTAGTATACCATCCTTTGTTAGCAACTTTATAAAGAGTACCAAACATAACTCCACTATAATAAGAATTATGTCCATAAATAATATTATTCTTATCTAAATTCATTGAATTATTACGATAATCCATAAAAAGCCACCCATTAATAGACTTTTTCCGATTTAAATCATAATCTAAATAATAATCATTATCTGTTGTTTGCACTACTGGATAATCAATATTTGTATTATTAACTGTTAAATGTCCAATTATATCTTCATTAATGGGTAAAAGACTTGCAAGTTCTGCATTAGTAATTAATTTAACATCATCCTTAGGAATTTCATTTTTATCTGCTTCTTCATTAACTTCCTCTTGTTTTTCTTCAATAATATTTTCTACTTCTTCAATAGGTGTTTCCTCAATAACTTTAGCCAAATCACTTTTTATTGCTTTAACATCCTTTAAAGCAAAATAATTTGACACTCCAACATAAGTAACTACTAAAATAACTAAACTAGAAATAATAAGTCCACAAACTTTTAACATATTAGTAATAGTTTGAGCAACAATATTTTTATCTAAATATTCTTTAGTATATTCCAATGCTAAATAAATATGATATTTTCTTTTATATCCTTTATTTAACTCTTTTAAATAACTTGCAGTTTTTTCATCACTAATATTCTCATGAATAACAATTCTTATATTTCGCTTATTTAAATTAGCTAATACTTTAACTAAACTTTCAAGTTCATTATTAATTAATTTATTAACATGAATTGTTTTTAAATACTTATTTATTTTACAAAAGTCTTCAAAATCTTTTAAATCTTCTAATGAAAGGGGAAAAGTAATTCTAACATTAGTTTTATAATAAATATTAGAATACCTAATTAAATTATTACTTTCCATAAAATTACTAATATATAGTATTTCAGAACGTGTATCACAAGTAATATTATTTTTATCTAATAATTCAATCATAAAAGGTTGTAGAGTATAACAATTAATATTTTTAATATGTAGAATCTTAACTAACTCTTCGCATATACTATAAGTAATACATTCATCTTCCAGTAAAAAAAGTTCTGTAACTGAAGTAGCTTTTTCTAATAATGGTAAGATAAATTCTGCTAAATCTATAGTTGTTATAGCTACTTTATTAATATGATATTGCATAGTAAGTTCTTTAATAAAAGAAGCTAATATTTTAAAATTATCTTTAATATAAACATCACTAAAAACAAGCTCATTATTACTAATGATATTAGTATTTATTAAATCATTATTAATATTATCTTTATTAGACTTATATGAAATTATAATCTTATTATCATTAATACTTATTAAAACTTTTTTCACAGTAGCCACCACCTATATAATATCATATCTTTATATTTTTTTAAATAACTTGCTAAAAAAATATTTATTTTTTACATTTTTATGCTATAATAAAAACATAATAATAATAGAAAGAGGTTATAAGTTTATGAAAAAAATTTTAGGTTTATTAAGTTTAATTGCCATATTATACATATTTCCCCTAAATGCTTTTGCAGAATCTAAATCAGTAAATATTCCCGCTTATGGAACACTTACTATAGATGAAACTCCTTGGACATCTGAGACTAAGGTAGTAAAACAAGTTTATTCAATAACAAAATCAGGTCAATTTACTGCTATAACAATTATCCCAATTCTAAATGTCTCAAATGTTAAAATAACTGCTTCATCTTCTTTTGATATTGTAAGTGAAAAAACTGGCAGTGATGGTTCAATTACTGTAATTTTAAAAGCCAAAAATGGAACCGGAGTAAATGGCACTAAAACTGAATTATTAACTGCTGTTGCTGATGGTAATGATAAAATTCAAACTGAAGGATGTAATTTATCATATAG
>CANPYU010000072.1 GCA_947588665.1 uncultured Bacilli bacterium
TCAATTTTAAGCGACTTTTTATATAGATAATATAATTAATCAAATTAACTTGATTTAAAAAACTGTCCGTAGGTAAGATAGTTCAATAAATTATATACTTGCCTAAGTTGCTCTAAACTATATTCTTAGGCAAGATTAAATTCCATGCGAGGTCTCTCCTCGCTCTTTAATTTTCTTATTATTTCAAGTATAAAAAAATCTATCTCGTAAATATTAATATTAGAAATGGAGTTGTAGTACTTGAAATCTACTGGCGTTGTTAGAAGAATTGACGAACTAGGAAGAATAGTAATTCCAAAAGAAATAAGAAGAAATTTAGGTATACATGATGGTGAAAATGTTGAAATATTTACTGAAAATGACAGTATTATTCTAAAAAAACATAATCGCTTATCAACAATATCAGATTTAGCGGCTAAATTGTGTACCATTATTTATAATGAATTTAATTATAAAATGATTATCACTGATAGAGAAAAAATAATAACAAGTTGTGGTATATCTGAAGATTTAAATAATTTCCTTCTTCCTCAAGAATACTTAGATATTATTGAAGAAAGAGAAATAAAACAAAAAGAAAATTATACATTTAAAATAAATAATGAAGAATTAACTGGCAATTTTTTATTTATTCCCATTATTTCCTTAAATGACAGTGTGGGCCTAATTATTATTTATAATGACAAAACATTCACTAATGAACTTTATTTAGGCAAATTTATCGCGAGCATCCTTGCTAGCAAACTTGACATTTAAGTAAAATTCGCATATAATAAAATTGCTTAAATGTTGAAGGAATGAGTATATATTATTTATGTTTAAGAAAGTTCGTGGTAGATGCAAACGAATCTTAAATAATATAGAAGATGACTCTGGAGTTTAATCGATTTACTCGCGTTAAGAGTTCAAGTGCATGAAAATCATGAATTAAGGTGGTACCGCGGTAATTTCGCCCTTAGTTTATGGTTTTTATTTGTTTTAAAGGAGGAATAAAAATGAAAGAAAAATATTATATTACAACCCCAATTTACTATCCTAGTGCTAACTTTCACATTGGACACTGTTATACAACTATTATTGCCGATAGTATAGCTCGTTATAAAAGACTTACGGGTTATGATGTATTTTTTCAAACAGGAACTGATGAACATGGTGAAAAAATAGAAAAAAAGGCGAAAGAAGCAGGAGTATCACCTCAAGAATACGTTGATAAAATAATTGAAAATGCCAAAGATTTATGGGCATCTCTTGGTATATCTTATGATTATTTTATTCGTACCACTGACAAAAGTCATGAAGAAGCAGTTCAAAAAATATTTAAAAAATTATATGAACAAGGTGATATTTATAAAGGCTCATATGAAGGATTATACTGTGTTCCTTGTGAATCATTTTGGACTGAAAGTCAAGCTGTAGATGGCAAATGCCCAGATTGTGGAAGAGAAGTTAAAATGGTTAGTGAAGAAGCATATTTCTTTAAATTGTCAAAATATCAAGATAAGTTAATTAAATTTTATGATGAACATCCCGATTTTATTTTACCACTTTCTCGTAAAAATGAAATGTTAAATAATTTTATCAAACCGGGACTAGAAGATTTATGTGTCTCACGTACTAGTTTTAAATGGGGTATTCCTGTTGACTTTGACCCCGAACATGTAGTCTATGTTTGGATTGATGCACTATCAAATTATATTACCTCATTAGGCTATCCTGATACCAATAATGAGCTATTTAAAAAATATTGGCCTGCTGACCTTCATTTAGTTGGTAAAGAAATTGTGAGATTCCATACCATAATTTGGCCTTGTATGTTAATGGCTTTAGATTTACCTCTTCCTCATCAAGTATTTGGTCATGGCTGGTTAAAAATTGATGGAGGAAAAATATCTAAAAGTTTAGGCAATTATAAAGACCCCAGGGAGTACATTAACGCTTATGGAGTTGATGCGGTAAGATATTATGCTTTAAGAGAAGTTCCTTTTGGTAATGATGGCAACTTTTCAGAAGAAGCCCTTATTTCTCGCACCAATGCCGATTTAGCTAATACTTTAGGTAATTTAGTTAATCGAACTATAAGTATGGCTCATAAATATTTTGAAGGAATAACGTCTTCTCCTCAAGCTAGCGAAGAAATTGATAATGAACTAATAACTAAAGTTACATCTTTAAAAGAAATTGTAGAAACTAAAATGAATGAACTAAAAGTAAATGAAGCCATAGATGAAATCATGGAAGTTTTACGTTTTTGTAATAAATATATTGATGAAACAACTCCTTGGGCATTAGCCAAAGATGAAAGTAAAAAGAATCGTCTAGCTACTATTTTATATAACTTACTTGAAAGTATTAGAATCTGTGCTATTCTATTAAGCCCATTTATTCCAACAACTTCTAATAGTATTTTAAATGAACTTAATACTAAAAAAACAGATTATGCAAGTATTAAAGACTTTGGCGCTCTAGAAGAAAATATAAAATTAAATGAACCTAAAATTTTATTTAATCGTATTGAAATAAAAAATTAATTGCTTCCAAAAAAGCAATTTTTTAAATTAAATGCCCTATTCCTAAAATAAAAAGAATAATAATACCTATAATATTCGCATACACTCCAAGTATTTTATTCGCATATCTTCCAATAATAATTCCCGTAAAAGTAAACAAAAAACTACATAAGCTAAAAATACTCATCGCAAGATACTTACTATTAGTAATCGCGTTTATTCCAATACCCACTGAAAAACTATCAATACTAACACCTAAAGCAAATAAAAACATTCCAATTAATGATAAATTAAATTTTTCATCTTCATGTTTAATAATATCTATAAGCATTTGTATAGCAATAAATATAAGAATAATACCAAGAAGTATATTAGATTTCAATTCAAATATATCAACCAACTTATCCCCTATTATCATTCCTATAAACGGCATTATAAAGTGCATTAAACCTACAATTAAAGATAATTCTAAAGCTTTTTTATTAGATACATTAAACATACCTACACCTAAAGACAAAGAAAAAGTATCCATACTAAGAGCAATTCCAATTAAAACAATACTAAATAATTGTCCCATAAAAAAGCCTCCTAAAAAAATTTATTAAGAAGCATATCTTTTTAGAACTTATCTAACAATTCTTTAACATAAAACTTATATTCTACCTCTCCTACATCTTCATTATTATTATCAAGTAAACATAAAGGTGGAAATAAAACACACCAGAAATTATCTCCTAAACCCTCTCCTAAAGTAATCACTAAAGATTCATAATTACCTGCCGGATATAAAACTCCTTTATAATTTTTTGTTGGAAAATAATTATATCCATATTTTATATCGTATTTAATATTATAGCTATCTACTATATTTTTTATTTCATTAATATTATTTTTTAAAAACTTATCTACATCTTTTCTATTTTTAGCATCTTTAATAAAAGCATAGATATCATTTTCTATTTTTTCTTTAATTATTAACTTTTCTTGCTGATCTTTAATACTATTGCTATTAGCAACTACTCTAAATCTAATCGCATTATTAGGAATTAAAATATCTTTTTCTTTTGTATTAAAAATTAGAACCAAACTAAATATAAATAAAATAACTATTATTTTTTTCATTAATTATCACCTGAATTTATTAAGTATTAAAATAAATAATTTATTCAAGAAATTACTTTTTTAATTAAAATAAAAATTTTATAAACAATTTTTAATTTTTTATCTAAAATAAGGCCTATAATATTCAATTTTAGCTTATGATTAACACTAAAAAGATTGACAAAAGCCCATTTTATAAGATATAGTATAATTGGTAATTTATAAAAAATTATAGCACCAAAAAAAATATAAAACATAAAAAATAGTATAAGAGCCTACTTATACCACATAGGAGTAAGGGTGTGTTAACATGAAACAAATGATAATTGAAGGCAATCATGAATTAACTGGAACAATTGAAATAGGTGGCGCTAAAAATAGTGCTGTTGCTTTAATCCCAGCAGCTATATTATCTAAAGGAATATGCACCATTAAAAATGTTCCTAATATTTCCGATCGTGATGCTTTAATAGATATTTTAGAATTATTAAATTGTAAAGTAATATTAAATGGAAATGAATTACAAATTGATTCTCAAAACCTAAAAAATACTTCCATTGGTGCCAAGCTTTCTAATCGCTTAAGAGCATCTTATTATTTTATGGGCGCATTATTAGGCCGGGAAAAATATGTTGAAATACATATTCCTGGTGGTTGCAATATTGGTTCTCGTCCTATAGATATGCATTTAGAAGGATTTAAAGCACTTGGAGCCACCATTGAAACTCATGATGATAAATACATTTTATCTGCCGACAAACTTATAGGAACTGATATTTTTCTTCGCTTTCAAAGTGTTGGAGCAACTATTAATTTAATGCTTGCAAGTATTTATGCCGAAGGGAAAACTGTTATCCATAATGCTGCCTGTGAAGCAGAAATAATTAATATTGCGGATTTTTTAAACAATATGGGCGCCAATATTAAAGGTGCCGGAACAAGTACTATTACTATAAATGGAACCACTAATCACCATGATGCTGAGATAACTGTGTTACCAGATCGCATAGAAGCTGGAACTTATATTATTTTAGGAGCTCTATGTGGCCAAGATTTATGTATTAAAAATATTATTCCTAATCATTTAGAAGCTTTAACTACCAAACTAAAAGAAATGGGTGCTAATATCAAAATAAATAAAGATAATATTGTTATTAGCAAAAATAATAATTTAAAACCTATAAATATTAAAACTTTAGTTTATCCTGGTTTTCCCACTGATATAGGCCAACCTATGAGTGTTCTTTTAACACAAGCAAATGGCACATCTTTATTTGAAGAAACAATTTGGGAAAATCGTATGGGTCATGTACCATCTTTAAATAAAATGGGTGCCAAAATTAAAGTAAATGGTATGAGTGCTATTATTGAAGGACCGACTAAACTATATGGCAAAGAAGTAGTTGCAACTGATCTTCGTGGTGGGGCCGCACTTGTTCTTGCCGGTCTTATCGCTTCCGGAAAAACTATTATTACTGATGTTGAACATATATTACGAGGCTATGAAAACATTGTTACTAAACTAACCAACGTTGGTGCTAAAATTGAACTTAAAGAAATATAGTATATTGTACTATATTTTTTTGAGGTGTTTTATGAAAAAAAAACTCATAATCCTAACATTAATATCCACAATTTTAACATTTATAATTTATAATTTTACTCGAAATGATGATATCACTATTGTCTCTTTAGGAGATGGCTTGTCTCTTGGTATGACTCCCTATGATATAAAGGGAAAAAGCTTTAACGATTATTTAAAAGAAGATTATGAAAAAAAACATAAATTAAAAAAATATATTCCCGACTTTTCTAGTCCTAATAAAACTATCAAAGAATTAATTTATGAAATAAAAGAAAATAAATCTATAATAATAAACAATAATAAAATCGAAATAAAACAAGCTATTCATGAAGCTGATATTTTAACTATTGCAATAGGTCTAGATGAATTATCCAAAATAAACATTACACCTGAAGTTAGAGAGGAATTTACTGTCAATATTCAAGAGTTATTGAGTATAATAAAAACATTAAATAATAATAAAGTATTTGTTTTAAGTATTTATCCAACCAAAAACCATGATTTATTAACTATTTCTAAAATAAACGCCATTATAAGAGATACAACTCTTACTAATTCTTTTACTTTTATTGATTTAAGTAACTGTTTTGATGAAAAGAATTTTTTAAACCAACATAGTTATTATATAAATTATCAAGGTCACCAGAAAATTTATGAAAAAATAAAACAAACCCTGAAATAATAAATCTAAACTAAAAATATTGCCATGATTTAAAACCTTTAGTATAATTAAATTATTAAAGGGCTAGTAAAGACTTTAAAGTTTTACTAGCTTTTTTTAGGAGTTGATTTTTGTGATTGTTTTTTCATGTTTAAAAAAAGAATTTATAGATTATGTAAAAAAAGGTATAATAAGTAATAAAGTTTATGATGCATATAAAAAATTATTTAATAAAAAGAGCAAATATAATCAAATCAAAGCGTGGGCAAATAGTCTCCCCCACATGGCCGGTATTTTAGCCGATTTACCCGATGATACAGGAATTACCATTGAATATAACATTCCTCTTACCAGTAAAAGTGTTGATATGATTATCAGTGGTTATAATATTAATCATGAACCAACTATTATCTTAGTTGAATTAAAACAATGGTCTTATACAAAATTAATTAAATCAGTAGATGGA
>CANPYU010000073.1 GCA_947588665.1 uncultured Bacilli bacterium
TTTTTCTCGCATTTTTATTATATCAAAAATTTTTATAAAATAAAAGACTATTGACTCACTTTGTCAACAGTCTGAGAACACCTACAATTTGTTAGGTGTTCTTTAAACCAATTTTTGGACTGAGAACACCAACAAAGTGCCTCTTTTTGTTTGTCCTGTTTATATTATATACTAAAATATAGATAAATTGCAAGTGTTTTTTTAGTTTTCATATTAGTTGTCAGAATTTTAAAGTAACTGATACAAAAATAGAACACCTAGAATTTGTTAGGTGTTCAAAAACCAAAATAATGGACTGAGAACTCCAACAAAGTGCCTCTTTTTGTTTGTCCTATATATATTATATATTAAAATATTAAAAATGCAAATAATTTTGGTTATTAAAATGGTTAATGTGTGTTATAATAGTTATGTAAATTAGAGGAGGTATAAGAATGTTATTAAAAGATAAAGTAGCATTAGTTACAGGTGCTGGACAAGGAATTGGTGAAGCTGTTGCTAAATGTTATGCAAGAGAAGGGGCTAAAGTGGTTGTAGTTGATATTAATGAAGATACAGCAGCAAAAGTGGCAGAAGAGATAAAAAACAAGGGAGGAGAAGCTGTTTCTTTTGTTGCAGATGTAACAAAAGCCGAAGAAGTGGAGGCAATGGTTAAGTTTGCGGTTGCCACTTATGGCAAGTTAGATATTGCTTGTAATAATGCTGGTAAATCTAGTACAACTATTAATTTAGTTGATACACCAGTAGAGAATTTTGATGAAGTAATAGATTTAGATGTTAGAGGAGTATTCTTTTGTTGTAAAGAAGAGATTAAAGCAATGCATGAAAATGGAAGTGGAGCAATAGTTAATATTTCATCAACTTCTGGGTTACTTGGTAATCCGGGAATTGTGCCATATAATACAAGTAAACATGCAGTTTTAGGTTTAACAAAATCGGTTGCTTTAGAAGAATGTAAAAATAATATTCGAATTAATGCAGTGTGTCCAGGAGTTACTGAAACACCTTTAATTAAAAATGTTCGAGATAATGATCCTGATACATATCAATTGTTTTGTACTCAAATACCTTTAGGTAGACTTGCTGATGCAGAAGAGATTGGCAATGTAGTTTTATTTTTATCAAGTGATATGGCATCATATATGGTAGGTTCTACAGTAGTAGTTGATGGGGGAGTCACAATAGAATAGTCATGGTTAGCCATGATTTTTTTCTTGGGAAATATAATTGATTTATTAGTGTACTTTAGGTATAATTAGTAAGAGATGAATATTTATGAAGAAAAACAAAGTTGATATAATAAATAAAATAATTTTAATAATATTCTTTTTAATGGTAGTATTTATTTTAACACGTTTTAAATTTTTATATGGTTCAGAGTTAGATTGGGAGACACAACATTGGACTTTTGCCGAGTATTTTAGAAGTTTATTTTATAAAACTTTTAATTTGTTTCCTTCATTTGCTTTTAATTTAGGAGCAGGAGAGAATATTTATAATTTTTCTTATTATGGATTTTTAAATCCAATTATATTGGTATCTTATTTTTTGCCTTTTATAAATATGGTTAATTATGTAATGTTATCTAGTATACTGGGGGTTATTGTTAGTGTTTTACTTTTTTATAAATGGATGAAAAATAAAGGCTACTCAAGTTTTATTACTTTTTTATGTTCTTTTATCTTTCTTTTAAGTGGTCCTTTAATTTTGCATAGTCATAGGCATATTATGTTTGTTAATTATATGCCATTTTTAATGATGGGACTTATGAGTATTGATAATTATTTTAAGAATGGGGTTAGATGGCATTTAATATTAAGTGTATTTTTAATTATTATGACTAGTTATTATTTTAGTATTCCTAGTTTAATGGTTTTAGTTATATATGGAATTTATGAATGGTTAAAACAAAAAAAAGTAACAGTTAAAGATTTTTTTAAAGATGGTTTTAAATTTTTAATTCCGATAATAATAGGAATAATATTGGCAAGTATAATTTTATTTCCAACATTTTATACTTTGTTTGTAGGAAGAAGTAGTAATACTATTAGTATTCAATATAAAGAATTATTAATGCCTAGTATTCATTTAGATTATTTATTGTATGGATCTTATTCGATGGGATTTACGGCTATTTCAGTTATAGCAGTTATTTATGGATTTTTATCTAAAAAACGAGAAAATATATTTTTATCTGTTATTATAAGTCTTATATGTTTATTTCCTGTATTTGGGTATATTTTAAATGGATTCTTATATATTAATGCTAAAGTATTTATTCCATTTGGACCTTTAGTAGTTTATTTAATAGGTGTATTTTTAAAAGATTTATTAGAAGATAAAGTAAAAATAAAAGAATTAATTATTTTAGTTAGTGTTGTTTCTTTATTAGTTTATATAAGTGGTTATAATAAATTCAATGATTATTTAATTGATGTTTTAATAGTTATATTAATGATTTTATTATATCACTTTAAAAAGTTTAAATGGGGGTTATTTGCTAGTATTCTCATAACATCAATCATAATGATGTTTAGTTTAAATTTAAATGATGGACTTATGAGTATAGAAAATTATAATTATATATTTAATGATAAGATAGATAAGTTATATCAGAGTATAGATGATGATAATATATATAGATCAAGTAATTTAGTAGATACTTTAGTGACATCTAATAAAACATATGAAAATTATTATGGGACATCTACTTATAGTTCAGGCTATAACTCATATTATAAAGAGTTTTTTACAGATACTTTTGGTAATCCAATAAGTCATCGAAATCATTTAATATTAAGTCAAATAAATAATCCTTTATGGGATAGTTATATGGGTATTAAATATGTTGTTAATGATAAAGAAATGGAATATAAAAATGTTTTAACTTTAGGGGATTATACTTTATATCAAAATGAAGTTGTTTATCCTTTGGGGTATGCAAGAGATAAAGTTATGAGTAAAAAAGAATTTGATAGTTTAAAATATCCTTATAATATTGAAGCTTTAATGAAATATACGATTATTGATGAAGATACACCGAAAACAGATTTTAAGAGTACGATTAAAGAAATTAAACTTGATTTAAATAATATAAATGATAATATTTCTTATGATTTAGAAGATGGGCATTATAAATTTAAATTAAAGAAAGATATAAGTTTTAATATTCCGATAGATGAAGATTTAACTGATAAAGTATTATTGATTAGGTTTAATATGAATTATGAAGAGAGTTGTAAAAATGGAGATACAGTAATAACAATTAATGATGTTAAAAATACGCTTACTTGTCGAAGTTGGAAGTATAAAAATAGTAATAAGACATTTGATTATGAAATATTAAATGCAAGTGATTTAGAGATTAATATTAAAAAGGGTAGATATGATATTAGTGATATTACTACTTATGTATTTGATTATAAAGAACTAAAAGATATAGTAAATGATTTAGATGCTTTTAAATTTAATAAAAATAAAACTAAAGGAGATAAAATAGAAGGAACTATTAATGTTAAAAATGATGGTTATTTTAGTTTATCTATTCCTTATGATAAAGGGTTTAAGATATATGTTGATAATAAAAAAGTAGATTATAAACTTGTTAATGAAGCATTTATTGGTTTTAAAATAAATAAGGGAGAACATAACATTAAAATTATTTATCAGGCTCCTTTTAAAAATATATCATTAATATTATCAAGTGTTGGATTATTGCTTTTTATTGGAGTTATAGTTATAGATAAGAGAGGTAAAAATGAAAAAAGAAAAGATTAGTATAATTGTTCCATGTTATAATGAAGAGGAAGCTATCCCATATTTTTATGAGGAAATTACAAAAGTGGCGCGAGAAATGGATTATGTTACTTTTGAATATTTATTTGTAAATGATGGTTCTAAAGATAATACTTTAGAGAAATTAAGAGAATTAAGTCGAAAAGATAAAAATGTTAGATATATATCTTTTTCACGTAATTTTGGGAAAGAAGCGGCCATGTATGCAGGGCTTAAAAATGCAAGTGGAGATTATGTCGCCATCATGGATGCAGATTTACAGGACCCTCCTAGTTTACTTCCAGAAATGTATAATTATCTTAAACATGAAGATTATGATACTGTAGGAACAAGAAGAGTTACAAGAAAAGGAGAACCACCAATTAGAAGTTTTTTTGCAAGACTCTTTTATAAGATAATAAATAAAATGTCAAAAGTAGAAATGGTTGACGGGGCAAGAGATTATAGATTGATGAAAAGACAAGTCGTGGATGCTATAATTGAGCTTAAAGAGTATAATCGTTATTCTAAAGGTTTATTTAGTTTTGTGGGATTTAATACTAAATGGATTGAATATGAAAATGTTAAAAGAGTGGCAGGCGAAACAAAATGGAGTTTTTGGAAATTATTTTTGTATGCCCTTGATGGGATTACAGCTTTTTCGGTAGTACCACTTGCGATGGCATCTATTATGGGCTTACTTTTTTGCTTTATTGCTTTTGTAATGATTATTGTAATTATTTGTAAAACTTTAATATGGGGAGACCCTGTAAGTGGTTGGCCTTCTATGGTTTGTATTATCTTTTTAGTAAGTGGAGTGCAATTATTTTGTATAGGAATACTTAGTCAATATTTGTCGAAAACATATTTAGAAACGAAGAATAGAGCTATCTATATTATTAAAGAGACGGAAAAAGATAATAAATAGGTGATTTATGAAATTAAAAAATATGTTAACTTATAATTTAAAGACTTTAGTGAAGTTTGAAGTTATATATAAAGTTTTATCAGTATTAATATTTATGCCTTTGTTTTTAGGGGGCTTTAGATTAATTACAAAAGTAAGTGGATATAGTTATTTAACTTTTGAAAACTTTTTTAATTTTTTAACTAATCCTTTAGTATTAATCTTTTTACTTATTTTATTAATATTGATGACTTTTTATACTGTTATTGATATAGGAGTTATTATAGTTATTTTAGATAGTTCATATAATAAAAAGAAAATAGGAGTTAAAGATGCTTTAATTGAGTCTTTTAGTAAAATAAAAAAGATATTTAAATTAAAAAATATTTTAATTACTTTTTTAGTAATATTTTTAATACCATTTTTACATATTGGTATATCTTCTAGTTTTATTGGAACTATTCAAATACCAGAATTTATATTAGAGCATATATTTAAAGATAAGTTTTTATTAAGTTTATATATAATAGTTGTTTTATTGTTAATTTATTTACTTTTTAAATGGTTATATGCTTTACATTATTTTATTTTAGAAGATTGTGATTTTAAAGAAGCGAGAAAAAGAAGTATAAATTTAAGTAAAGGGAATAAAATTAAAGATTTGATTATTATAAGTATAGTTCAATTAGTTATAGCTTTAGTTTATATAGTGTTTATTTTTTTCGGAATAATGCTAATAGTTTTATTATATAAATTGTTTGGTAAAGTTAATATTTTAGGAAATCTTTCAATTACGATTATTTGGCTTTTAATTGCCGTATCTTTTGCCATTATAACTCTTTTATCGACACCAATTAGTTATGCAATAATAAGTGGTCTTTTTTATAAACATAAAGAGAAATTAGGAGAAAAGATTGTTCATGTTAAAGTTAGAGAAAAAGAGAAAAATAAAATAAGTAAGAGAATTAAAACTTTAAAATATGGAGTTATTCTTTTATTAATTGGAAGTGGAACAGTTTTTACTTATTTGGTTATAAATAATAAGAATGATTTAAAAATAGAATATGTAAGATTGATGGATGTTACAGCACATCGTGGGGCTTCGGTTATGTATCCAGAAAATACGATGAGAGCTTTTAGAGGGGCAAAAGAAATGGGTGCAGATTGGATAGAACTTGATGTGCAACAAACTAAAGATAAAAAATTAATTGTTTTACATGATACAAATTTAAAAAGAACCACAGGGGTTAATAAAAATACTTGGGATGTTACTTATGAAGAAATAGAAAAATTAGATGCGGGTAGTTTTTTAGATAAAAAATTTAAGGGAGAAAAAATACCTTTGTTAGAAGAAGTATTAAAATATGCCAAAGATAATAATATTAAACTTAATATTGAGTTAAAACCAACGGGAAGAGAAGTAGATTTTGAGTCTTCGGTTGTAGATTTAATTAAAAAATATGATTGTTTAGATAATTCAGTTGTTACTTCGCAAGTTTATGAAGTATTAGAAAATATAAAGAAATATGATAAGAATGTTAAAACCGTGTATGTGATGAGTCTTGCTTAT
>CANPYU010000074.1 GCA_947588665.1 uncultured Bacilli bacterium
ATAAAAAAAGTCCAAATACATGGACTAAAATTCTTATATGGCGGAGCAGAGAGGATTTGAACCTCCGCGCCAGCATTCGCCGACCTAGATCCTTAGCAGGGACCCCTCTTCAGCCTCTTGAGTACTACTCCAAAAAATATTTACTATTAAAGTATAACACTAAAATAACTATTTAGTCAATAATTATATTGCTCTTTGTAACTTTTCTTATACTATTTTATTAAAATGTATATAAATCCTTTTTTTACCAATAATAATTTTAGGTGAATTATTTTGAAAAATAAAGTTATTAAAAGATTACAAGAAGAATTTAAAAATGTTCCAGATTTAACAATTAAAAAAATTAAATTATCTTTATTAGATACTGTTTATGTGGCATATTTAGAAACTATTTGTTCTAGTGATCGAGTAAATGATTATATTTTAAAAAATTTAACTAATATTAGTAGAAATACTAAAAATAAAATTATTAATATTGATAGTATTTTACCGGGTCCTAATACAAAGGTTATTAATAATTATGATGAAATGGAATTTTATATTAATAATGGATTTGCCGTAATTATTAGAGATACTACAGCTTTAGCAATTGAAGTTAAAGGTGATATTAATAGAAGTATTCCAACACCAGATTCAGAACCTGCAATAAATGGCCCTAAAGATGCTTTTAATGAAAATTATCAAATTAATATGGGATTAATTAAGAGAAGAATTAAAAGTAATACTCTTAAAACTGAAGAATTTTATGTTGGAAGAAAAACAAATACTAAAATTGGATTACTTTATATAGATGATATTGCAGAAAATGATATTATAGAAAATATTAAATATAAAATTAAAAAAATAGATATTGATGGAATACTTGATTCTTCTACTTTAGGTCAATTAATATGTAAAGAAGATAAAGTTCACTTCCCTACTTATGTTTTAACTGAAAGACCGGATAATGTTGCTAGAGCACTACTTGAGGGTAAGATTGCTATTTTAGTTGATACTTCCCCTTTTGTAATTATTATTCCAGCTTTTTTTGCCGATTTTATTAATCCGGGAGTTGATCATTATAATAAAAGCAATAATATTAATTTCTTAAAATTAGTTAGACTTGCTTGTTTTTTCTTATCAATGACTGTACCCGCTATATATATTGCTTTAGTTAATTATAATCAAGAGACAATCCCTACTTCTTTATTGGTTAGTTTTTCGATCCAGCGTGATGGAGTGCCTTTCCCCGCGATTGTAGAAGCAGTAATAATGCTTTTTGTATGTGAAATGTTAAGAGAAAGTGATCTTAGATTTCCAAATTCTTATGGGAGTGCTATATCAATATTAGGAGCCTTAGTTTTAGGAGATGCTGCAGTATCCGCGGGAATAGTCTCCCCCATAATGATTATTGTTATTGCCCTTACTTTTATGGCTAGTTTAATATTTACAGAAGCAGAAGTATCTAGTGCTCTTAGATTTATGCGATTTATTTTTATTATTTTAGCTTCTTTTTATGGGATTTTAGGTTTAGTATTTGGGTTATTATTCTTCTTAATTAAAATAAATGATGTTAAAACTTTTGGTAAACCATATTTTTATCCAATTATGCCTTTTGATAAAGATTATTTATTTAAATCTATACTTAAAAGGCCAACTAAAAAAGATACTAAAAGAAGTAAAATGCTTACAAATAAAAATATTATTAAACAAGGAGAAAACTAATGAAAAAGTTATTATTTATTTTAATATTGCCTTTTATGTTAAGTGGTTGTTATGATTATAATGAACTTAATGATTTAGCTTTAATTGCAGGGATTGGAATAGATTATGATGAGGATATGTATAAAGTTACTTTTGAAATACTTAGTACTAAAAAATCAGGAGAACAATCGGGGGCTACATCTACTTATACAGTGAGTGCTAAAGGAAAAACTTTGACTGAGGCTTTTATGAATAATGGAAATAATATGGATAAAGTACCTTATTATGATCATGTAGAAATAGTTATTATTAGTGAAGAAGTAGCTAAAAAACATTTAGAAGATGTTTCAGAATATATTATTAGAAGTTCTAAATTTAGAAATGAAGTATATTTAACTATTAGTAAAGATAAAAGTGCTGAAGATATTTTAAAAGCTACTAGTAAAGAAAAACCGGTTGCAAGTACTTTTATGGTAGATTTACTGGAGCATAGTAATAATTCTTCTAGTGCAGGTTATTATACTCCTTTTACAAAATTTTTGAATAAAACGTTAACTCATGGTGAAGATGGGATGGCTTCAGTTTTTACTCTTAAAGATAAAGATATAATTTTAAATGGTTTAGGTATTTTTAAAGATTTTAAATTAGTATATATCTTTAATGATGATGAGGCCGCAATAGTTAATTTACTTAATAATTTTAATCCTAATACTATTTTATTTACTAAATCTTGTGATAATAATAATAATAATAATAAAACTGTTCTTAGTATATATGATTCAAAAATAAAAATAGAAGCGATGGATAATAAAATTAAAATTAGTGGAACTTTAAATGGAAGAATTAATGCAGATGCTTGTGGGTATAATTTTAGAGACGTAGATACATATGAGATTTTAGAAAAAGATTTTACAAATATTATTAGTAATAAAATGGATAATATAATTGATATTTTTAAAATGGAAGAGTCTAATGCTCTTAGTATAGGAAAAATTTATTATAATAAATATAGAAAAGAGAATTATTTATTGTGGACTCAGCAAGATTTTGTTTATGATTTAGATTTGAAAATAAATAAGAAAGGTTTAATATTTCAGGTGAAGAGATGAATAAGAATGCAAGTATTGTTTATTTTTTAACAAGAAGTTTCTTTTTAGGTTTTGGTATTTCTATGTTATTATACCAAAGTGGAAAAGATGTTTATTTTGGCGCTATTTTAGGGGTTTTACTAGGGTTAATTATTACTTATTTTTATAATAGTATAATTAGTAATAAAAAAGAAAAAGATTTAAAATACTTATATAAAAATAATAAAATAATAGGTAGAATAGCACAAGTTTTAATGTTTCTCGCTAGTTATATAATACTTATATATTCTTTAATATTATATACAGTATTTGTTATTAGTTTTTTACTTATTAATAGTCCGGTTTTATATGTTATTATCCCCTTTTTAATAATTGGCTTTTATTTAGCTTTTAAATCACTTAAAATTATTAGTAGAGTTGCTAGTATATTATTGCCTATAAGTGTTATTTTTAGTATTATTTCTTTTTTAGGATTAGGTGGATTTTTTGAAGTAACTAATTTTTTACCAATTTTAACTAATAGTCCAACAAGTTTTTTTAAAACAGCATTTTCTTTCGCAGGTATAAGTGTATTTCCAAATATTCTTACTTTACATTTTCATGATGATACTAAAAATAATATGAAAATTTATATTTTAGCTTCAATAATAATTATTATTACTTGTATATGTATTAATGGAGTTTTAGGACAAGCACTAACTCAAATATTTAGATTTCCAGAATATATGGTATTAAAACAATTACAGGCTTTTAAATTTATTGAAAAAGTAGAAAATATATTTTCTAATATTTGGATATTTGATTTATTTATAACTGTTGTAATGGCAATATATTCAATTAAAGAGTCTATTCCAACTAAAAATAATAAATTAATAACTGTTTTAATACTTGTAATAACTGTTTTTTTAATAAATAAGATATTTGTCTTTAATTATGTAAATGAATTAAAATTATATTATATTTTACCTTATTTAGCTTTATTTTTAAGTATTATGATAATTTTCCCTTTTAAATATTTAATAAAAAAAACTAATTAAGTAATTTATCATCAATTATATAATAAACATCAGAATAAATAAATTTATCTTTTTTACTTAAAGCATAAAGAAATACTTCTATTTTTTTATCTTTAAAGTGAGAAATCATTAAAGGAGTTGTAACATCATAAATTAAACCAATAAAATCATAATTATAGTTAGTAGTACTATTTAAAACATAGTTTAAAACACCAACTTTAAAGGAAACTCGATGAAATTTAGATATTACAGAATTAAAAAAACTCATTACATATAAATTTTTTTCTTGATATTTATTTAATAATTTACTAAATTTATTAATATCAATATTAATATCTTTAATTTCTATTAAAATTATTTTATCAGTTGGGAGTTTTAAAACTTCTTCTAGCTTTATTACTCCTTTTTCTTTTAGTTCTTTATAAGAATATTTCCAAATAAATTTACCATTAATAACGGGATTATGATGAACTATAAATTCTTTATCTTTAGTTGTATATACATCTAATTCAAAGCCACAGTATTTAGGATTATTAATTGCTTCTAAAAATGCAGGAATGGTATTTTCTTTTTGAATTTTATTTACTACTCCACGATGGGCTATAAACATATAATCACCTCTTAAATTATATGTTTTTTCTTTTAATATAGCATTATTTTTAAGTTACTAACAATTAAATTATAATTAATTTTAGTTACTAACATTTTATTTTTAAATAATAATTTTAGGCAAGGAAAAAGTCAGGTAAAAACCTGACTTAATTTGGTTATTGGTTTAATCTATTATTATCTAAAATAATACTTTCTTAGTAGCAAATCCTAAAGCACCAAGACTTGAGATTGCTAGAGTAACATAGCTCATGATTCCATCATAAGTTTGTGGGTTCTTGCTTGGAGTATTATCCCCAGTACTTGAACCTGGTTTTTGTTCTTCTGTGTCTGTAGTACCATTAACTGGAGTTATAACTTTGTATTGTCCACTTTCTGTTACTTTATAACCTTCTTTAACTAAAACTTTTAGAACATCTTCTGAATCTGTAAAAGAAGTTGAACCAATTGAAATAGTATCAGTAATTATTTTATTTAAATAACTACCACCAGTTAACATTCCTGCATGACCTTTAATGAAATCTTCATTTAAAGTACCAAATTCAATTGCAGGTAATTGTTTACCATCATTACCTTGAGCACTATTGAATGTACCACCATTAATAGCATATGTAGCATTAGCATTATCGAGTTTTAATGCATAAGCTCCTGTTGAACTAGTAGTGAAAGTACCACCATTAATAGCTAATGAAGTTGCAGAATCTGCTCCAGCATTAACAACTAGTACACTTCCACTTTTTGCAGTAAATGTACCTGCGGTTTTAGCTATAGTAACTTTACCTGCATTAATATTCATTGCACGTCCAGCGTCAGCAGTAACATTACCACCATTAATATTCCATGTTGCTTTACCAGTAGCTTCTAAAGCATTATTACTTTTTGCAGTATATTCTCCACCACTAATTGTAATATTTGCATTTGTAACTGTATTAGCAACGTTAACAACTTCTTTACCAGTAGTCATTGTAGCATTTAATGTGATATTAGAATTACTTGCCACATATATGCCTGTATCGCTAACATTAGCCCAATTGCCTTTAATTTCAACTGTAGAACCAGTTGCGTTATTGCTTATATTAACTGCTTTACCAGTTACTGAACTCCAAGTACCATCTAAAACAACTTTGGAATTAGCTCCATCAACTTTAACTGCATCATTTGCTCCTGCTTTGATAACATTTGTTCCAGAACCAACGTTTACAGTACCACCATTTACATAAATTAATGCTGCTCCATATCCGCTAACTAGATCAATACTTACATTACCAGTAGTAGCAAATGTACCACCATTAGCAACAGTTATTAAACCATTGCTTGTCATATAATAGTTTAAAATCTTAGTAGCATCAATTTTACCTGCACCAACAATTGTTAGATTTCCATTTGCAGCTATGTCAAAACCTTTAGTAGAATCTGATTGAAATTCAATGTTATGACCATTTAAATAAACTTTAGCGGTAAAATCTATTGTTGGATTAGTGTAGGTAGCAGATGGACTAACATTTCTTAATAAGTAAATATCATTACTTGTTACTGCAGTTCCACCACTGCCTTCTTCTTTATTATCTCTTACACCTTCTAATGCTGCTTTAAATGTGCTAAAACAATGAATAGTATTACCATCTTGAACATATGCTGCTTTTCCTTTACAAGTATCTTCAGGTGTTTGAGCAGCCTTAACATTACCAGCAAATCCGAAAGCAAATCCAGATATAGCCATTAAACCTAATAACCTTTTAAGATTTTTCATCTT
>CANPYU010000075.1 GCA_947588665.1 uncultured Bacilli bacterium
CGATCAAGAGAAGTTTTGGTAGTTGCAAGATGTTCTTCTAATTCTAAAATTGTTAAATTAGAAGTAAAAAAAGTTGGTAAATGATTATTCATACGATATTGTAAAATAGTTCCCAAAACTTCATCTCTACCCCATTCACTCACCTGTTCAGCACCAATATCATCAATAAGTAAAAGTGGTACAGTACTATAATAATCTAAATTATCACCATAAGTATTCCAATCATCTTTTAAAGTTCGAAGAGTATCGGGAAAATACATTGCACTATAAGTAATCTTCTTTTTATTTTTTAGTTCATTTAATAAAGCATAAATTAAATAAGTTTTACCACTGCCAAAAGAACCATGCAAATAAAGTCCTTTCATATTTTTAGTTTCATCATAATTATCAAAAAATTCGGTTAACCATTTAATAACTTTAATCCGATTTTTATCATGAACATCAATATTCTTAAAACAAGCTTCTTCTAATTCTGTTTTAGCAGTTTTACGCATTTTTAAAAGTTTTTCTTCTTCTAATTTATATTTACAAGGAATATAACCAAAATCTAAAATATTATTATTTTTTTTAGGATATAAAGTATGACCTAAAACTTTATTAGGACATTCAAATAGACCTTTACATTTTTCACAATTCTTAAGCTCAGTTACGCAGTCCATCAATAATGAATTATTTTCCATGCCTACTTTATCTGATAGTCTTAATTTAGTAACTAATTTTTTAAAAATTGGATCTTTTAAACTTTCTTCATAATCTTTTTTTAGTTCTTGTTTATAATCATGATTTACTTGTATTTTTTCCATAGAACCCTCCTAATAATTTTTTAATAATTCTTCTAGTTCTTGTGCTTCTTCTTCACTGATACTTTCACTTTCAATTTCTTTATCAAACCAAATTGGTACTTTACTCTCTTTAACCGGATTTTTAACATCTTTTTTCTTCATCATTTTTTTATGTTCTTTCTCCGCAAATTCCATAGCTTCCTGAGCCGTTTTTAAGCCTGCTCTCTTCCATTGTCCTGCAATAGTTTCTACATAACTACTATTAAGTTTATTATTATTCTTTTTTAATACATAATCAATTAACACATTAACTACTGCTGGCTGTAATTCTAAATCTATAATTAAAAACTCTAATAATTTTAAATCTCTTGGGGTAGGTGTTGCTCCCCCATACTTATTCTTTAAAAAATCATACGGTGAAGTATTTTCAAACACTGCAATAATTCTTCCTTTTTTTGAACTATCTCCCATTGGTTTTCTTAAATATTCTGGTTGAGTTCTATAAATAAGAGTTGGTAAAGTACCATTATTAAATTGATAATATTTTCTAGCACTTTTTCTTAATAATTCTTTATCTATTCCCCCTTTTTCATTAATACTTGCTCTAATTAACTCCGTAATCTTTAAAGTATCTAAATTATAAATAAAAGCAATATTAACAATTAATTCTCTCATTTTTTTATTAAATATCTTATCATTTATAATTCCTTTAGGTATACTACTAATTATTAAATCAAAATCTATATCTGACTTAATATTTAAAGGAAGAGTTTCTCTTTCTCTTGCTTCTACCACCCCTATATTAGTAGATTCAAATGTTTCATTAAGGGTTTTAGTTATTTCCTGATAATCTTTTAAATCTATATTAACTTTTTTATATACTTTTTTAAGTTCATTATACTCTATTTCCCCAATATTATTATATAAAACAATATTTAAAATTGGATTATTAAAAAACTCAACAGCACTTAAAGGTGAATAAACCTCATAAACATAAGAATTAATATCCCCTTCTTTATAATAAGTTTTCATAAGTCCTACTGCTTCTAATGCTTCTCTTGAAAGTTTAATAGTCTCTAAATCACATTTTAAAATACTCATTAAATGATGATGATTAAAATCTTTACTCATAATCTCTAATCTATCTAAATCACTCCATAAAGTTAAATATAAACTAACCGCACTAAAACCAATAATTGGCTCATATAAATTAATTAAATTCTTTTTATCTATTTCTGTTAAGATAGTCTTATTTATAACTACATATTTATCTGCCGGCAATAATGTAATTAACTTCATAAATAATACCTCCTAACTAATAACTATATTATAAAATATATTTTCTTCTACATCAAGTAATAGATCTTAATTAACTCTTAAATCTTCACTCAACAATTCTTCTTTAATATGATATAAACCAACTTCAACTTTCATAACCAAATCCTCCTTTAAATAAACATTAAAAAAAAACTTCAAATTTTTAAAGTCTTTCTTTATTTTACTATCGGGATAATTTATTACTCGCGCCACCCGAGAGCGAGATATCAGCATAAATCTTTATGCATTTATAATATACTATATTTTTATACTCTTGTCAAATTAAATTAATAGCAACTTATAACTTTATATTAAAACATTATTTCTTTTTCAATATAGTCTTTTAATTCCTCTATTTTTAATGTTACTTGTTCCATTGTATCTCTATTTCTTAAAGTTACTGTACCATTATTAATAGTCTCATCATCAACTGTTAAACATATTGGAGTTCCAACTGCATCACTTCTTCTATATCTTTTTCCAATTGAACCAGTTGTATCTATACTACACATAAAATATTTAGATAATTCCCCATATATATCCATAGCTTTTTCTCCATGTACTTTTTTTATTAATGGTAAAATAGTTACTTTAATTGGGGCTAAAGCCGGATGTATTTTAAGCACTTGTCTTTCTTCACCGTTATCTAGAGTCTCTATTATATAACTATCTGCCAACACTGCATATAAAAGTCTATCTAACCCTACACTTGGTTCAATAACAAAAGGTAAATATTTTTCATTTGTATCAGGGTCTAAATATCTAAGATCTGTCTTAGAATGTTCAGTATGAACAGTTAAATCATAATCTGTTCTATCGGCAATACCCCAAAGTTCTCCCCAACCCATTGGGAATTTATACTCTATATCAGTTGTAGCTTTACTATAAAAAGATAGTTCTTCTTTCGTGTGGTCTCGATATCTTAAATTATCACTTTGAATACCTAAAGATTTTAAGAAATCTAAACAAAAACTCTTCCAATAACCAAACCATTCCAAATCATCATTTGGTTTACAGAAAAACTCTAATTCCATCTGTTCAAATTCTCTTGTTCTAAAAATAAAATTCCCCGGAGTTATTTCATTTCTAAAACTTTTACCAGTTTGACATATACCAAAAGGTAATTTAAGCCTCATACTTCTTTGGACATTTAAAAAATTAACAAATATCCCTTGAGCTGTTTCTCCTCTTAAATATACTTTTGATTTAGCTTCTTCTGTAACTCCCATATGTGTTTCAAATAATAAATTAAATTTTCTTATAGGTGTAAAATCTCTTTTTCCACATTTAGGACAACTAATTCCATTATCTTTAATATAATTCTCTAATTCTTCATTACTCCAACCATCACCAGTTAAAGTTCCATTAGAATGTTCTTCAACAAGTTTATCTGCTCTAAATCGAGCTTTACAAGCCTTACAATCCACCAAAGGGTCATTAAAATTTGTGACGTGTCCACTTGCCACCCAAACCTCAGGGTTCATTAAAATTGCACTGTCAAGCCCATAATTATAAGGATTTTCTTGTACAAACTTCTTCCACCAAGCTTTTCTTAAATTTTCTTTTAACTCTCTTCCTAAAGGTCCATAATCCCATGTATTAGCAAGACCTCCATATATTTCACTTCCTTGAAATATAAAACCATACTGCTTACAATAATTGACTAATTCATCTTGTGTTAACTCTTTCATAATTCTCCTCCATAAAAAAACTCTAAAAGAATATATAGGGACGCATTTATGCGCGGTTCCACCCTACTTATTTCCTTTAGAGAAATCACCTTAATTTTTTATATAGCTCCAGATTTGCCAAGTCCTTCATCGCTTGTATGTATTTATTATATGATAAAATTTAATATTTAGCAAGTAAAAAATAAACAATCAAAAAAAGTGAGGAGAGTCCCCACATGGAATTTAATCTTGCCTAAGAATAAATTTAGAGCAACTTAGGCAAGTATATTAATCATTTTGAACTATATATGGATTATTTACAGTTCCTTCTCCAGATATTTTAATATCAGCCTTCAGATTTATTACTGGGCGCACGCCTGCTGTATAGTCCACCTTTTGAGGAGCGAGCTTACCAACCGAATCCAACATAAACATACTAGCATATTGAGTGCTCCCATTATCATGAAAGCTCCACGGAGATATGGTCCAGTAACTTTTGCCTGTGTACAACCAATACCCTGTATTGTTTCCATTTGTTCCTCCGGCAAATAGAACTTCATCGGCCGTAATTAAACCTACCGGATTTTTTAATGTTTTATTGCCATTTTCAGTTCTAACACTATTAACTGTATATAAATCATTATTTTCTTGACAATCAAAGGACGGTTTTCTTGGAGTGTTCATTGTTCTTACATATGAGCCATAATATGTAGGTGTTTTTCCTGCTCCATATTTGTTTTTATCAGATTGAGAGTTAACGCTTATTCCACTCTCTTCATATGGCAATCTATCTCCACAAAAGCCGGCATCCATATTTATGTATCTTTCATAATTTGATTTTATATTTGATCTTATATTTGTTTCATACCATGTATCTATTATTTTTTTTATTTCACTTTCATTAGTATTTGCGTGTGTTTTTTCATAATTTTCTTCTCCTGTTACTACACTTGAAATTATATTTCCATATATATATCCTACATAGGCATTATTATCATATTTTGTATTAAATTTTTGATTTTCTCCATTATTTATCATAGTATTTGTTCCACTGGAAGTAGATGATGTTCCATTATAAATTAATCTTATTGAGCCATCACTATTTATTCTGATTATTCGCCAATAAAATCCGGCAAAACAGAAATAATTATTGTTTACAGTTCCTCTGAAGTAATAGGTAGGTTGTCCCTTTTCTGATTCTTTAAATAAACCATTTGTAGCCTCCCCACAGCCAATTGAACAACTTGTTTTATCAAAATTTGGTATTTCTGTACTTATTTTATCCTCTGTTATTCCTAAATCCGCTAATGTTTTTTCTGCTGAAGATTTTTTAAAATCGAGAAATACATAGCATTTTGTACCTTTTTCAGTAATTTTAATGTATACGCCATTATCTTTATATTCCATTGGCATATTAGTTATATGTTCTTCATTTCCTGGTACTGTACAATAACTTTTTTCTATATTTATTTCATAATTACCTTGTGGAACAATATCTATTGGTGTATATATTTCGCTATCTTCTTTTTCTTGTACATGTAATGCTATAATATTCAAATCTGCTAAACTATAATTAACTTTCCCATTAACTATTTGCACACTCTTTGTTACCTGATATTTTGCTTTACTATTTGTTATATAAATTATTCCTATTGCTAATAATAATATTGTTATACCTAATATTATCTTTTTATTCCTTCCTTTACTTAACTTTTCTATTTTCATTATCAATCCTCTCTCTATGATTATCAATCATATTAGAAATTTCTAACTTATACTAAAATTATATACTTCATAATGTCAAAAGTCAAGAAAAATGTCGGCATTTCACGGATATTTTTCAATAGACAAAATAATATGAGAAAATTAAACTGGTGAAAAAATATGTATAAAGAAAAATTAAAATACTTAAGAGAAGAAAAAGAAATAACTCAAGAAGTAATTGCCAATTATATAGGTATCCATAAAGGTTTATACAGTCAATATGAAACAGAATATGCAATAATTCCTTTAAAACATTTAATAACAATTTGCAATTATTTTAAAGTATCTTTAGATTACATTTTTAATTTCAATGAAATTAATAATTATAATAAACTAAATATGAAAATAGATAAAGAAAAAATAGGACAAAGACTAAAAGAATTTCGTAAATCTAACAAACTAACTCAAGTTAAATTAGCAGAAATACTAAATACAACTCATTCTGTTATCGCAGATTACGAACGAGGAAGATATTTAATTGCCACCCCATTTTTATACACCATATGCAAAAACTACAATATTTCTGCCGATTATTTGCTTAGCTTTAAAGGCTAATCGAGTAGAGAGAAATAATTAAATTATTTCGTCCCTCTCACACCACCGTACGTA
>CANPYU010000076.1 GCA_947588665.1 uncultured Bacilli bacterium
GGCCAATGATTTTTTTAGAGACACCAAAGGGTTGGACGGGACCTAAAATTGTTGATGAAAAGATTGTTGAAGGAACTTTTAGAGCTCATCAAGTACCTTTACAGGTAGATAAGAATAGTTCTTATAATTTAGAGTTATTAGAAAATTGGCTTAAAAGTTATAGACCTTGGGAATTATTTGATGAGGAGGGAACTTTAAAAAAAGGTTTACAAGAATTAATACCTTTAAATAGAATGGGAGCTAATCCTCATGCGAACGGGGGAACAATATTAAGAGAATTAGAAATTCCCGATTTTGAAAAATATATGATTGATGTTCCTTATCCGGGAGAGATAACGGCCAGTGATATGACAGAATTAGGAAAATTTATTCGAGATATAGTGAAATTAAATCGAGATAATTACCGGATATTTGGGCCAGATGAAGCTTTGTCAAATAGGCTTAGTCATGTATTTGAAGTAACAAATCGAAAATGGAATGGGGAGATAATTAAGGGGGATGAGTTTTTAAATACAGATGGGGCTATAATTGATTCGATACTTTCAGAACATGCGTGTGAGGGAATGCTTGAAGGATACTTACTTACAGGAAGACATGGTTTTCTTCATACTTATGAATCTTTTAGTCGAATTATTGATAGTATGGTTTCACAGCATGCTAAATGGCTTAAAATATGTAAAGAACTATCATGGAGAGCACCGATATCTAGTTTAAATATAATTCTTACTAGTCATGTATGGCAACAAGACCATAATGGATTTACCCATCAGGACCCAGGATTTTTAAATCATATTGTAACTAAAAAGGCTGATACAGTTAGAATATATCTACCAATTGATACTAATACTTTAATTTCAACGTTTAATCATATTACAAGAACAAAAGATTATATAAATGTAGTTGTAGCTAGTAAGCATATTACTAAACAATGGTTAAATAAAGAAGAAGCAATTGCCCATTGTACTAAGGGCTTAGGAATTCTTCCTTTTGCAAGTAATGATGATGGTAATCCGGATATAGTGTTTGCTAGTGCTGGAGATACGCCTAATTTAGAAATAATTGCCGCTTCACAATTATTAAGAGAAAAACTGCCTAATATAAAGGTAAGAGTTATAAATGTGGTGGATTTAATGAAATTACAAAGTAATGAGTTACATCCTCATGGTCTTACTGATAGTGAGTATGATAGTTTATTTACTAAAGATAAACCAATTATATTTGCTTTTCATGGGTATGCTAATTTAATTCATGAACTTACTTATAATCGCCATAATAATAATTTACATGTTAGAGGATATAAAGAAGAAGGCGCCATTACAACACCTTTTGATATGCGAGTATTAAATGGAATTGATAGATATAGTTTATTAATATTAGCTGTTAAATATTTAAATATTAGTGAAATAGAAAGAACTTTAGTGGTTAAGTATGCAGAAGATATGCTTAAAAAACATAAAGAATATATTAAAGAATATGGAATAGATATGGATGAAGTAACAAATTTTAAAATTAGAAAAGGGGTAAATTAATGATTTACGATTATATTATAATTGGAGCAGGTATGGGAGGAATAAGTGCGGGCATAAATTTAGTTTTAAATAAAAAGAAAGTACTTATTTTAGAGAAAAATAGTTTACCTGGAGGTTTAGTGGCAACTTTTAAAAAAGGAAGATTTGAATTTGATACAAGTGGCTATGATATTTATAATTATGGTAATGAAGAACATGTAGGAAAATTACAAAAATTATTAAATAAATATGAAATAGATATTGATACTAAAGTTGTTCCTTTTAATAGTAGAATTAAAGAGTTAAATACTAAAAAAGAATATGAATTAAAGGGAGAGTTTGAAGATTTAATTTTAGAGTTAGAAGATATATGTCCTGGAGTTATAGAAAAATTAAAAGAATTAGTTAAAATGACTAAAGAAATACATGAGGCAGTAGAATTATTATTAGAGGGAGAAACTCCAAATGAAGAAGAATATCCTAATTTTTATAAATATTTAGATAAAAATGCTTTAGATGTTTTAAAGGAAATGAAATTCCCTAAAGAAGTTATTAATATTCTTAGTATTTGGTGGTTAGATTTAGGAAGTCCTTTAAATAAATTAAGTTTTATAGATTATGCAGATTTTTTAGAAAAATTAATATTTAAAAAGAATGTTGTTTTAAATAATAAGAATTTAGATTTTAATATGAAACTATTAAATAAATATCAAAGTAATGGGGGAAAGATATATTATAATTCTGAAGTTATAAATATTAATAATGATGATGATATTAAAGTAGTAGAAACTAAAGATGGTTTACAATATAAGGGAAAGCATATAATATGTGATTTAGCCAAAAGATATGTTTTTAAAGATTTAATTACAGAAGAGATAAAAAGTGTTAATAGACTTGAGAATGCGAGAACTATGGGGGCTAATGGGGTAGTTGTTTATTTAGGGCTTAATAAGTCTCATGAAGAATTGGGTTTAAATAATTATAAATATTATCAATTTTTAACTTTAGATAGTGCTACAAATATTAAATATATGAATAGTTTAAATCATAGTACGTGGATAGGATATGTGCCTAATGTGGTAAATGAAGATGCTAGTCCTAAGAATACAACAATATTAGTATTAAAACAAATATATTTTGAAGATGTATTTAAAAATCAAGAAGCTCAAGATTATGAGACAGTTAAAAATGATATTGCGGAGAAATTAATTAGTCAGTTTGAAGAAGCGTATGGAGTAGATATTAAAGAATATATTGAAGAAATAGCTATTACAACACCTTTTGCAGTAGAAAGAATTACGCATAGTATTAATGGAAGTATGTATGGTTATATGAAAAAAGGTTATGATAGCAGTATTCATAGAATTATTAGTTATGATGATGAGATAGTGCCCGGGATTAGTTTTGTAGGGGCAAGTGGTTTATTTGGTTCTGGAATAGATAATGCTTTTTACAGTGGTTACTATGTAACTAAAAAATTATTAGAAGAAAAGGAGTAAGTTAGATGACAAAGATTGATGATTTAAAAAAAGAAAGAAAAAATATTATTGAGACTTATTCCAGTAAAAAAATAAAAGATACTTATGTTGATGGAGTAATAAAAGATTTTCAAGATATACAATATGTTAAAATAAAAGAAATAATTGAAGAGACACACGATACAAAATCTTTTATTTTAGTGCCTGATTATGATAAAGGAACAAAACAGTTAGCTAGTTTTAGAGCAGGTCAGTATATTAGTTTAAAAATGTTTATTGATGGGGCTTATACGACGAGAGCTTATTCTTTATCATCTTCTCCTGGAAGGCTTAATAAAGGATATAGAATTACAATTAAAAGAGTAGCAGATGGGTTAGTTAGTAATATTATGCTTGATCAAGTTAAAGTAGGAGATGGGCTTACTATTTCAAGACCTATGGGAGATTTTGGTTATAATAAAATAAGAGATGAAAAAAATGTTATTGCCGTTGCTGGGGGAAGTGGAATAACTCCTTTTATTTCTTTAGCGTATGCCATTCATGATAAATTAGAAGAATGTAATTTAACAGTTTTTTATTCAGTTAAAACTGAAGAAGATATAATTTTTAAGAAGGAAATTGAATACTTTAATAAACATGCTAAAAATGTTAAGTTTGTTGTTACCTTAACAAGAGAAGAAAAAGCAGGTTATTTAACAGGACATATTAACAAAGATATGATGGAACCATACATTAAAGAATTTAATACTGTTTTAATGTGTGGGCCTAAGGCTCTTTATAAGACTATGAATGATATATTAAGTGAGTTTAATATACCAAGAAAATGTGTGCATTATGAGAATTTCTTTCTTGATTATGAGCCAACAGAAGAGAAAACTTATGAATTAAAAGTGATTATGAAAAATGATTTTAAAGTTATAGAATGTAAGAGTAATGAGACTTTGCTAGTTTCAATGGAGAAAGCCGGGATAAAAGCACCTTCTTTATGCCGCGTTGGAGTATGTGGTTATTGTAGAAGTGTAATATTAGATGGCAAAATTAAGATGGTTGGTGGTAATATGGAGAAAGCTTTAAGTGAAAATGATTATATTCATCCATGTATTACTTATCCTGAAAGTGATATAGTTTTGAGATTAGATATTTAATTTAAAAGGGTTAATCTATTTACGTTTCTTATATTTTTGTTTGAGACCATTATATTCTTTGTGAATACGAATGGCAACCTCAACAACACGAACGTGAACAACACGAACATCGGTGTGCGCCCAATATCCTTTTTTAACTCATATATTTGGTTAAGGCTTAATATAGTAGAATTAGGATACAAGATTAATCCTTAAGTTTTACTTAAAAAATATAAATACTGATATTATATATCTTGAATATATAATTAAAACAGTATTTTTTTATTGTGCTAAATGCACAACAAAACGTCTGCTAAATGCACAATGAAAATACTGCTAAATGCACAATGAGATATTGCTATATTAAATTTTTTATGATATATTATAGTTAGTATGGAGGTTTAAATATGGCTTTAACAAGAGAAAATTATACTAAACGATTAGTTGATGATGAGCTTAATGAATTACTTAATATGTTTGGGGCTGTAAGTATAGAAGGACCTAAATATTGTGGTAAAACTTGGACGGCTTTAAATCATGCTAATTCATCTGTTTTACTTACTAAATCTGATAATCCTAATTCAGATTATCAAAAGGCTTTGATAAATAGAGATTTAATTTATACTAATAATTATCCGGAGTTAATTGATGAATGGCAGTCAATAGAGCAAATATGGGATGATGTTAGAACAAAATGTGATGAAGATGGGAAAAGTGGTAAATTTATTTTGACTGGGTCATCAGTACCAGTAAAACCAGAGAATATATTCCACTCAGGAGCTGGAAGAATTTATAAATTAAATATGTATACTATGTCTTTATTTGAGTCGGGGGACTCGGAGGGAATAGTTTCTCTTTTAGATTTATTTGAAAATAAAAATATAGCAGTTAATTTGAAAAATAAGCCTACACTTGATAAAATAGCCGATTTAATTATTCGGGGTGGTTGGCCGGCTAGTTTAAAATATGATAGAAAAAATTATTATAGACTACCAGAAAGTTATATGAATGATGTTTTAGACCATGATATTAATTATGATGGAATTTTTAGAGATAAAGAAAAAATGCGAATGTTGTTGAGGTCTTTAGCAAGAAATGAATCTACTTTAGTTACTAATGAAAAACTTATAAGTGATATTGAAGATTATACTACTCAAGAAAATTATCAAATAAGTAGAAATACGGTAGCAGATTATTTAAATGTACTTAAAAATATTCATTTAATTAAAGACCAATTACCTTTTTCAGAGAAAATACGTTCAAGTGTTAGAGTAGGTAAGACTAGTAAAAGACATTTTGTTGACCCATCTTTAGCGTGCGCAGTTTTGGGTTTAAGACAAGAACATTTAATTAATGATTTAGAATTGTTAGGTTTTATGTTTGAAGCTTTAGTTATAAGAGACCTTAGAATTTATATTGAATATTTAGGGGGACATATTTATCATTTTCATGATAATAATACAGGGGAAGAAGTGGATGCAATTGTGGAATTAAGTGATGGTAATTATGGAGCGATAGAAATTAAGTTAGGTGTTGGAAAAATAGATGAGGCGGCTAATAATTTATTAAAGTTTTCTAAGAATTGCGATATAGCTCCTAAATTTTTGTGTGTATTAGATGGAATGATTGATTATGCTTATCAAAGAAAAGATGGAGTATATGTAATACCAATAATGGCATTAAAACCATAGATAATAATAATTATAACTTAAAAAAATTATAATTTAATGATATAATTAATCGGGTTAATCTGGATGATGTGGACACTTTTTAGTCTCCGTATAACTATCCTAATGCTAACGTGTTCTTTGTGAATTCGAGTGGCAACCTCAACTGGAACAACGTGAACAACACGAATGGTGTGCGCCCAATATCCTTTTTATCTCATATACTTGATTAAGG
>CANPYU010000077.1 GCA_947588665.1 uncultured Bacilli bacterium
CCAGAGATAATTTTGAATCCTTCCATTTGTAATGTTTCGCTTAAAGTTTTAGCATTTTTAATTACTTGAGCAGCATATTCTTTAAATTCTGGTTGTAGGGCTTCATAAAAACATTCTGCTTTGGCCGCGATAACATGCATTAAAGGGCCTCCTTGAATACCTGGGAAAATAGTTTTATTAATCTTAGTCGCTATTTCTTCATTATTAGTTAAAATTAAACCACCTCGAGGACCTCTTAAAGTTTTATGTGTGGTTGATGTTACTACATCTGCATATAATACGGGATTTTCATGCAATCCAGCGGCTACTAAACCTGCAATGTGAGCCATATCAACAAAAAGTAAAGCTCCTACTTCATCGGCAATAGCTCTAAATTTTTTAAAATCAATAGATCTTGAATAAGCACTAGCACCAGTTACAATCATCTGGGGTTTTTCTTTTAGAGCTAAATTTCTTATAGCTTCATAATCTAACATTTCAGTTTTACTATCTAAATTATAAGGTATAAAATTATAATCCATACCACTAAAATTAATACTATGACCATGAGTTAAATGGCCTCCATGAGCTAAATTTAAGCCCATAACTTTAGCACCGGGTTTTAATAATGCGCGATATACCGCCATATTAGCACTAGAACCACTGTGGGGTTGAACATTGGCATATTTGGCATTAAATAATTTAGTGGCATATTCAATTGCTAAATTTTCTATAGTATCAACATTGATGCAACCACCATAATATCTTTTGCCAGAATAACCTTCAGCATATTTATTGGTAAAAATACTTCCTTGTAATTCTAGTATATCTTTTGAAACATAATTTTCTGAAGCAATTAATTCAATATTATTTTGTTGCCTTCTTTTTTCGTTTTCTAAAGCATCTTTAATTCTTTTATCCATTTTTCTCCTCTTTTCTTTTGGCACTTTCAGTAACATTAGAAAGTAGCATGGTAATAGTCATTGGGCCAACTCCTCCCGGAACTGGAGTAATATAAGAACATGTATCTTTAACATTTTCAAAATCAACATCCCCATATAATTTACCATCTATTCGATTAATTCCAACATCAATAACTACAGCATCTTTTTTTAAATATTCTTTTGTGATAAAGCGAGCTTTACCAATCGCGACAACTAAAATATCTGCCATTTTGGTTATTTCTTGTAAATTTTTTGTTTTAGAATGGGTGATCGTAACCGTAGCATCTTTATTTAATAACGCTAAGGCAAGAGGACGCCCCACAATATTGCTGCGACCAATGATGACTACATGTTTACCTGATACACTAATATTTTCTTTTTCAAGCATTTTTATAATACCATATGGGGTAGCGCTTAAAAATTGGGTAGTATTAGTAGCTAAATGGCCCATATTCATAATACCAAAACCATCAACATCTTTTTCAGGAACAATTAAGCTAGTAAGATAATTTTCGTTAAATTTTTTAAAAACAGGGCTTTGAATAATTATGCCATCAATGTTGGGATCTTGATTAAGTTTGTTAATGCAAGATGCAATATCGGTTTCGGTATTCGTTTCGTCAAATTTTATTACTTGAACATCTATTCCTAGTTCTTGACCTGCTTTGGCTTTATTACGAACATAAATAGCACTTTCTTCTTTATCATTTATTAGTAATACTGCTAAAGATGGCTTTAAATTTAATTTAGTAATTTCTTCTTTTAGTTCACTTCTTATTTGTAAAGCTATTTTTTTTCCATCAATTATTTGCATTTTTATTTCCTTTCTAAATTTATGATCTTAACTATTAATTTAGAAACATTTTATTTAAAATAATGTCCCTTGACGAGTAATTTTTAAATGTTCATAAGCTTTTTCACTGGCAACGCGACCACGGGGAGTACGTCTGATAAAACCTTCTTGCAATAAGAAAGGCTCAACAACATCCTCAATAGTACTTACTTCTTCACCAATGGCAGTAGATATAGTTTCGACTCCAACAGGGCCTCCATTAAATTTGTTTATTAAAGCTTCTAGATAATCAATATCAATTTCATCTAAGCCATATTCATCTACTTTTAATCTTTTTAAACTATCCATGGTAATATCATAATCTATAGTACCAGTGCCATTTACTAAAGCAAAATCACGAACTCTTTTAAATAAGCGATTAGCTACCCTGGGGGTCTTACGACAACGTCTGGCAATTTCTAAAGCTGCTTCATCAGTAATATCCATGTCTAAGACTCGACCGGTTCTTTTAACAATTTGTTGCAATTCAGTATCTTTATAATAATTTAGTTTAGAGACTATGCCAAAACGGTCACGAAGGGGGCTAGATAAATCACCAGCTCGAGTGGTAGCTCCAACTAAAGTAAAGGGAGGCAAATCAATTTTAATGCTTTTACTTTTACCATCAGTTCCAATAATTATATCTAATTCAAAATCTTCCATGGCAGGATATAAAATTTCTTCAACAAATTTAGGCATCCGATGAATTTCATCAATGAATAAAACATCTCCGGGCTCTAGATTAGATAAGACAGCGGCAAGATCACCACTTTTTTCTAATGATGGGCCAGATGCAGTTTTGATGTTACATCCAAGTTCATTCGCGATAATATGAGCTAAAGTAGTTTTTCCAAGACCTGGAGGGCCATATAATAAAACATGGTCGAGAGACTCTTCACGCATTTTTGCAGCTTCAATAAAAATACGAAGATTTTCTTTAATTTCTTCTTGACCAATATATTCATTTAATGTTAAAGGCCTCAAACTTTGTTCAAAGATATCACTATCTAATTCTTCTGTAGTTATTATTCTTTCATTAATTTGTTCTTCCATAATTAACCTCCTTCTTTAATAGTTATAAATTTAAATTGTAAACTATTTAAGCATTAATTTTAATGCTTCTTTAATTTGATTTTCAATATCTAAAGAGGCATTAACTTTTGGCAATACTTTTTTAATTTCACTATTTTTATATCCTAGACTTTCAAGAACACTTACTAATTCATCAAAGTCACCAGTAATATTCATTTCTTCTTTGCTAGCTAGTTTCCCTTTTAAATCTAATATGATTTGGCGAGCTAATTTTTCGCCTACTTTAGGAAATTTTGTTAAATATAAAACATTTTCACGATCAATAGCGTCGATAATTCCAGCAAGACTTCCAGTTGCAAGCATAGGCATAGCAATTCTAGGTCCTAGTCCTTTAACATTTATTAATCTTAAAAATAAACTTCTTTCTTCATTAGTTTTAAAGCCATATAGACTATAATCATCTTCTCTTATTTGATTATAAAGATAAACTTTAATCACACTGTCGAGTTCAAAACTAAAGGGATTAGCTACATAAACAGTAAAACCGATGTTGTTATTTTCAACTACTATATAATTACTTTCTTGTAATACAACTTTCCCTATTATATAATTAAACATTTTTTCCTCACCTAATAAAATAATACCATACAATTGTTTAAAAGTACAGACTTTCATGAAAAAAACTAACTCAAAAGCTGGTTTAGCTTAAAAAGTTAGTATTAATTTTTATTTTTTTAGATATTCTTGTACTTGAGATAAATTTGTAAAAGATATTTCATATTCTTCTTTGATATGCATATTTTTAATTTTAAATTTGCCATTTTTAATTTCGTCTTCGCCTAATATTATAACATAAGGAATGTTTTCTTTATTAGCATAGTCTAAACTTTTTTTTACTTTACGATCATTCATTTCAAGATCAACTATATAACCTAAATCTCTTAAATTATTAGCAAGTTTTAAACTTTCTTTTGGGGTATTAATAGGAATAATATATATTTCTAAATTAGATTGTTCTTGAAATTCTTTTCGCTCTTTTAAAAGTTCAAAAATACTAGTGAGGCCAAAACTAATGCCTACTGCTGGATAAATATTGCCATCAGAAATAAATTCGGTAATCATTTTGTCATAACGACCGCCTCCACCAATACTGCCTTTAAGTTTACCATTTTTTTCATAGACTTCAAAGACATTACCTGTATAATAATCTTGACCACGAGCTAATGTGGGATCAAAAATACAGATGTTGGCAATATCTATTGCTTTTAGATAATCAGTAAGCTCTCTTAATTCTTTTAAGCCTTGGTTTATATTTTCGTTATCAGTGTGTTCATATTTTTTTTCTAAAGCAGGTAAATCAAGAGAAAAATCTGCTACTAAATTTTCTATTGCCTCTTTTGATAACCCCGCATCACTTAAATATTTAATAAATTCCGTATTAGAAATTTTATCTTTTTTATCAATAATTGTAATTATTAGATTAAGAGAATCATCATTTAAGCCTTGGTTTTTTACTAAACCGGATATCAGTTTACGACTATTGTATTTTATTGTTATTTCAAGGCCTAATTTAGCAAAAGCCTTGGAATATAAACTTAATAATTCAGCTTCAATCATAGATCCTGAAATACCTACAACATCAACATCACATTGGGTAAATTCTCTATCTCTACCAACTTTTACAGGACCATCACGAAATACTTTTGCAATTTCATATCTTTTAAAAGGCATTTTAAGGGTATTTTTATTTAAAGCAATAAATTTAGCAAAAGGAACAGTTAAGTCATATCTTAAACCTAATTTACGATCACCTTGATCTGTTAATTTATATATTTCTTTTAGAATATCATTTTCAGCATTATATTTGCCGGCGAGCATATCATAATAACATAAAATGGGAGTTTCAATAGGCATATAGCCATACTCTAAAAAAGTTTCTCTTAAAGTATCATTAATATAATTACGAATTCTTTGGTCTTTAGGTAAGAAGTCATATCCTCCCTTAACATTTTTGATAATCATATAGTTCTTCCTTTCATTAAATATATTTTAGATTATTTAGCTAAATAATTCTTATTTTTTTCTTCGTTTCTTTCTTGATATTTATTATAACATGAATATAGAAAAATTAAAATACTTATGTTTAACCCTTAATTTCTTTTAGAGGGACTCTTACTAATAAATTAGGTTTAATATTATAATATTCTCGCATACGATATTCAAAAGCTTCTAATAATATTTGAATTAAATTTCTTTCCTCAAGAGTTGGTAATCTTTTTTCTTTAGTAATTAAAAAAATAATTTTATTTAAATGATAAAATATATCAGGAGCATAGTCTTCAATTAAATGCAAATAAAAATGGCCATATTTAGTTAAAGCTAAACCATTTTCAATCGTTTTTTTAGTGGGGAAGCCAATTGCTTCTAAATCAGAAACTTCTATTAAATGATGGTATGTTATATAATTTTTACGACTAGCTTGAAAATTAAAAATATCTATATTATTTATTATATACATGCTGCATAAAGATTTCATTACTCTTGTTTTACTAAAACAGTATTTTGTCATATCCTTAACCCTCTTATTAATAATTTAATGGTGTCCCAGACGCGATTCGAACGCGTGATCTTTAGCGTCGGAGGCTAACATTCTATCCAGCTGAACTACTGGGACCTAGATACATTTTAACATAATTTAAGAAAATAAAAAAGATTTTTACTTTAAAAAATTGTGAATGTCCTCACCATATATAGTTAGCTTTTTATTATCTTTAAAAGTTATTATATAAAGTTAAGATAAATTCATTTTCATTAGCTTTTATAGGAATATTTTCTTTGATTAATTTAATTTCTTCATACTCTTTTAATTTAAAATTAGACATATTAGACTCCTTTTATTAGTTTTATTTAACATATTTATAAAAAAGAAAAAAGACTTTAAGTCTTATAATACATATAAAAAGATAGAGAAAAATTGAAAAATGCTGCCACCTAAAACAAAGAAATGAAAGATGGAGTGCATATATTTTACTTTGATACCAATTAAATATATTAGAGCTCCAATCGTGTATAATACTCC
>CANPYU010000078.1 GCA_947588665.1 uncultured Bacilli bacterium
TGCCTTTATCATAACATATTGGAAGTGAAATATTTGTCGAACCATGACTTAAATCTTTGTTTTTGGTCCTAAATTAATCATTTACTCGTCTTTACTTATATTTATAGCAGCAGTTGCTCCTTCACTCGCGGCAGTTATTAATTGATAAATATCTTTTTTAATAACATCTCCTGCGGCATAAACACCTTTAATATTAGTTTCATATTTATCGTTTACAACAATATAATTATTATCTAATTTTATATCTGTTTGTTTTAAAAATTCTGTATTGGGGCTTGACCCTATATAAAGGAACATGCAGGATATATTTAATTTTTGATCTTTTAATTCTATTCCTTTTAAAGTATTATTTTCAATAATTAAATTTTTTACTTCATTATTAAGGATTATTTCAATATTTTCTTTATCTTTAACTGTTTTTAAAGTTTGTTGTTCACCTCTAAATTCTTCTCTTCGATGAATTAAATAAACTTTTTTACATATTTTAGATAAGTATAAGCTTTCTGATAAGGCGGATTCTCCTCCTCCAATCACGGCAACTTCTTTGTTTTTATAAAGTGCTCCATCACATAAAGCACAAGTACTTATACCTTTTCCTAAAAATTCTTTTTCTTTAGGAATTCCTAAAAAATTAGGTTTCCTTCCAGTGGCAATAAGTAAATATTTACTATGATAAACATTATTTTTAGTTTTAATAGTTTTAGTATTATCTAAAATAACATCTGTTACTTCTTCTAATTTATAAGGTATTTCAAGCTCATTTATGGTATTAAATAAGTTCATAGCTAAATCTGGACCTGTTATACTATTAAAACCGGGGTAATTGGTAATATCAGGAATTTTATTTAAAGTTCCTCCAGGAGTATCCCCTTCAATTAGTAAAACATTTAAATTACTTCTTTTAGCATAAATAGATGCGCTTACACCCGCAATACCCATTCCAATAATAATTAAATCGTACATGTTTTTTTCTCCTTTAAGTAGTTACTTTTTTAGTTTTAGAAAATTCTTTAAATATTTTAACTATTCTTACTAATATTTCTTTATTATCAATAGTTAAATCATTAGAAGCGATAAGAGTTGCAAGCCCATTCGCGTATATCCAAACATTCATAAATAAATTTTTAGCTTCTTCAAAACTTAATCCATGTTTATTAACTAAATTAATAATAGTTCCTTGATTCCATTTTTCATTTAAAACATCATCTACTGATTGCCATTTCAAATTATTTGATAAAAACATTGATCTAAAATAATTTTTATGCATTTGGGCAAATTCGATGTACGCAACACATACAGTAATTAAAGCATTTTTGTTGTCAACACGTTTCATAATAAATTCATCATATTCTTTTTTTATTAATTCATTAACATCATTTTTTAATAAATCTAAGCTTTTGTATAGTCGATATATTGGTTTAGTTGAAATTCCAGCACATGTGGCAAGACTACGGGCATTAATGCTTTCTATTCCATCTTTTTCAACCATATTTACGGCAACTTTTAATAAAGTTCTTTTATCAATTATACTTTTGCCAGCCATATTATCACTCCCTTTATTTTTTATTGGTAACTTATGTTATCATTATATCATACTTTATTTATTTGTCAAATATTTTATAGAAATTAAAAAGATAGTATAATACCACCATTTAATTCTTTTTAATTTTTATAATAAATTCATACATATCATTTAAATCAGATTCATCCATAGAAATTTTAAAACCTTTATCAGAAAGAGAATCTTTACAATTTCTAATTTCATTAATTGCAGTTTTTAAATCTATTCCTAATTTTTCTTCAACTTTGTTTTCATAGTTGGGATCGAGAGTATCAATTAATGATATAGGGTCAAAATTTTCTTCATTAGTAACAGTTGCTTTTGATTGTGGCATAGGAA
Organism: uncultured Bacilli bacterium; assembly: GCA_947588665.1. The sequence goes on from CANPYU010000078.1 coordinate 1,901, forward strand.
AATCAATAGGTTTTAATTTAGTTGGTTCTTTAAAGTTTTCATTGTTATTTGGAGATTCTTCTGTTACTTTTAATGTAGGCATAACTGGAGGTGAGGGAATTTCAATTGTTTTAGGCTCTTTTTCCTCTTTTGATTCTTCTTCGGTTACTTCATTATCCTCAACAATAGGATTTATATCTATAGCAGGAACATTTAAATTTGTTTCTTCAGTATTCATGTTGACAGTTTCATTTTCAAGAAAATTAAAGAAATTACCTTTAGAATTATTAGTTGCTTGATCAACTGGAATAACATCAGGATTAAATTTAACTTCATTTTCTACTTCTCTTAGTCTACGAGCAATCTCACTTTGTTCATTTAGACTGGGTAATTCGGTTGCTTCATTTCTAATTGCATCAATATCTAGAGGTTTAACTAGAGGTATATCACTTTCTTTTTCAAAGTTATCAGTAGGATTCGTCAATTTTTTTAGTGCTTCATCTAAATCTTTAACTGTCATTCTTTCATTAATAATTTTGGTTAACCATTTTTTTTGTTCTTCATGAGTAGGAAGAACTAATAAGGAACGGGCATGTCTTTCACTTATTTCGTTATTTAATAAAGCATTTTGAACACTTTCATCTAAATTGAGTAGTCTTAATTTATTGGCAATAGCACTTTGAGAAATGCCCATTTTTTTGGCTAGTTCAGTTTGAGTTAAATAGCCTTTATCTAATAAATTTTTATAACTTCTAGCTTCCTCAATGGGGGTTAAATCTCGTCTTTGAACATTTTCAACAATAGCTACTTCGGCACTCTTATTATCATCTATTTGAGCAATAACTGCAGGAACAGTGGTAAGACCGGCGATTGAAGCGGCTTTATATCTTCTTTCACCAGCAATAATTTCATATTTGTCACCTATTCTTCTTAACACTAAAGGTTGAATAATTCCATGTTGGCGAATAGAATTGGCGAGTTCTTCTAATCCCCGATCATCAAATGTTAATCGTGGTTGAAATCGATTAGGTATAATATCATCAAGAGATATTTGCATTATTTTTTGTTCTAAGTTCATACTAATCACCCTAAATATCAAGAATATTATATCAATTATTTAATAGTTTGGCAATTAGTTTAATGATATTTTCTCTTCAGGTATATTTGTTTCGATGCTTTTAAAAACGTCTTTTAGTGAAGGATAATATTTTAATATTTCTTTTTCTAAATATTGAGCTTTATTAATTAAATTAGGATAATCTAAAAGAGGAGAAGTATCATAAGCACATATATTTTCAAAGATACGGGCTCGATCCTCTTCATGATAAGTGTGAGAATATTTATCAACAAAATAAATGTTTTCTTTATTTTTTTCTTCTATGGTATAATCAAAAGGAGAAACAATATTATAAGAGTTACTATAAGTAAAAGAGGGAGGATTGTATTTAGACCAAGAAGAAAATTTATTTTCATCAGGGAGGCTAAATTCAATATTATGCATTAATTCATGGCATAGTGTTTCTTTTAAATTAGAGCTTGTTATATCAATAACTATTAAATAATTATGATCATAATTTAAGGAATAAGCAACAGGAGTTAATGTTTCATTTTCTAAATTATTTAACTTGCCTGTTAGATAAATGTTTATGTTACTGGTTGTTAAATCATTAAAAGATTCAAAAAATAAGGGAGAAAATTTATTTAAGATGGGAGTAAAAGCATTTAAAGCATTTTTTATGGTTGTATCATTAGTTAGTAATTCGGCACTAAAATTTTGATTGTTAAATATTACTTTTTCTTTTAAATATATTTTAAGATTATATTTTAAAGATAGATCTTCGGCGTATTTTTCTACTTCTTTAGAAAGATTATTTTTATATTCTTTTAAAGTTATACTATCTTTTATTTCATTTAAAGAAATAGTTAAAATATTATTATCAAAATAATAATAAAGATTATCTTTATATTTAAGAAGATTATTAATGTTGTAATCAGAAATAGGTATGTTTTTAATAATTTCTTTTTTAATATCATATTCAATAAAATTATTAGAATTATATAAATATAAATAATTAGAATTAATAGTTCCACCAAAATAATAATCTAATGATAAAGGGTTAGATAAATTATATTCTTTATTCTCTTTTAAATCAAGAATATATAAAGATTCCTCATTATAAAAACAAAAACCAGAATTATATTTAAAATAAGTCGTGTAGGATATTTCTTGATATTCGTTAGTATTTATATTGTAAATATATGATTTGGCGGTATTATAATTGGTGAATAAAAGATAAGTATTTGATTTAGTAGTATAATAGTTTTTATATTCACCATAAAATTCTAAATTTCTAAATAAAACTTCTTCTTTTTGATTTAAATAAAGGTTATTATTTTTAAGTTTTAAAAAAGTATCTTTATAAGGAAAAAAAGTACTATTTTGGGGATTAGAGTTTTTATATAATAAATTTAAATTTAAATCATAAACAGTAAAATCGTTATTATCACAAATTAAATAGTTATCTTCAATAAAACAGTTCCCTTCAATATTTCCTAAATTGGTTCTATTATTGGTTAATAAATTAGTAAGATAAATTGTTGATGTATTTTCTTTTTCCGTGACATAATAAAGATTATCATTAATAATATTAAAATTAACAAGTAATTCTTCAATATTATAATTATTATAGTTATTTTTAGAATCTATCTTATTTTTAGATTTAAAATTGTTATTAAAATAAAAAAGAAGTCCTATTATTAGGACTAAGATAATATTTTTTTTCATAATCCTCAATAAATTATAAGCTTATTTGAGGTTTTTTATGCTTATTTTTTAAAGTACTCGGCCTTTATTTATATCATTATATAGGTTATTATATTTGCCTTTACTGTATATATATATTAAATAACTAAGTCCTGTAATAAATAATATAGCTGAGACTATTTGGGCTATTTTAAAACCACCTAACATTAAAGAATCTGTACGCCAGGCTTCAATAAAAAATCGGCCAAAGCTATACCACATAAAATAAAGTGAACTCATTGTTCCAATTTTAACATATTTAAATCTCCGAATAATTAATAAAACTATGAAGCCTAATAAGCACCATAAAAATTCAAAATAAAAGGTAGGTAGATAATAGATGCCTCCAATATGCATACCTTTAATGATAAATTCAGGAACATGTAAATTTTTTAAAAAATTATAGGTTGTAGCAAAGCCATGAGCTTCACTGTTGAAGAAATTGCCCCATCTACCAATTGCTTGACCTAATATTATAGCAGGAGCTAAGATATCAAAGATACGAATAAAATTAAGATGTTTTTTCTTGCAATAAAGAATAATTGCAAGAGCTCCAAAGATTAAACCTCCATGAATGGCTAGACCTCCATTCCATATTTCAAATATTTCAAGTAAATTATATCTGTAATAATGAATATTAAATAAAACATAGTATATTCTAGCACCTACTATTCCTAATAGTATACCATAAAAACACATATTAAATATGTCATTTTGATCTAATTTAAATTTTTTGGCTTCTTTTTCAACAATAAATATTCCGATTAGAATTCCGATTAATATTAAAAAAGAATACCATTTTATTTCTATACCAAATAAAGTTACCATTGTGGGATTCATATTTATCTTCCTTTCAATTTTAATTATACTATAAAAGTATAACTAAGTACAAGAAAAAGAATTTTGTTGATAAAAATATATAATTAAAAAGATTGTTTCTATTAACTAGATTACAATCCTTTAATTTTATATTTAAGATACAATGTAAGGATTAGATGTTGTACCTTACCTACGGACAGTTTTTTAAATTAAGCTAATTTGATTAATTATATTATCTATATAAAAAGTCGCTTAAAATTGATTTTAGAAGGTATTTTTTATATTTAAAAAAGCAATTCTTTTTTTGAATTACTTTTATTTTTACTTGATAAAACAACAACCCTTTGCTAT
>CANPYU010000079.1 GCA_947588665.1 uncultured Bacilli bacterium
CAGCTTATATAATTTCATCACCTGCTCAATATATTATTGGGGCCCAAAGAACTTACATGACAGATCCAACTAATAAAGAAGAATTAGAAGCTTTCAAATTAAAGTTAGATTCTTATACAACGAGAATGCAATCATATTATGAAACTTTTTATTCTATATTAGAAGATAAAGACTTATTTAATAATTTACATTTATATCAAGTAGATAAAAGATATACTAAGAATTCTGCTGGAGTATCAGTCTTTAATAATGTTTATACTACTGAAGAGTTATTCCATAAGAATTTTAATGAAGTAACAGGTGTTTGGGCGGCAAGTGCAGGAGTTAATGCAGGAGCAAATGGTTCTATGATTCAGTGGCAAGTCGCGGGAGTTTTAGATAGTGATTTAGCAACTGATGGCACTTTAGATAATGGACACGTTACTTATAAGACATTTACTCACGAGTCTGCTCATAATCTTGATGGTCGTCTATTCTTAATGAATAATGAGAGAAGATATGATGCTGGAGGAGAAGACTATGCTGATGCCTTCTTCATGCAGGCTTTTGAAAAATTTGGTATTGTTATGAATATGTCAATTAACTTTAAAGAAAATTTACCAATTGGTTCTAATTTAACTCCTGCCCGTATTAGTTCTGATGAAGATATTCACGATTTTTATAATAAGGCTTTCCAAACAATATATGTGCTTGATTATTTAGAAGCTAAAGCCTTTTTAGCCCTAGATAAAGATAGTCAAAAAGAACTTGGAGTACAAGTGTCATACCCAAATGAAAATAAACAATTTGAAACAACGGATGGTAAATCTCATGATTATGATACTGAACGCGAAATGTTTACCGGAAAAACTTATCTTGAAGATAAATATGCCAGATATAAAGCTCGACTAGTTGCAAGATATACTCAGTTAAATCAAATTGCGGATTTTGATAATATGGAATTAAATTCAATTGATGATTTAATTGATAATAAAATAATGCTTTATCCTGGTATTAATAAAGTAGGATCTAGAGGAGATAACTCCTATGGCGGAGAAGGGTACAATGTTGTTCATTGGTATCAAGTAAATAATCCTGATGGAAGGCCTGAATCATATGCTTTAAAATGGTTTAGTTATGAAATGCTCGGGTATGCTGGTTATAAAAAAGGATTAGTAGAATATGCAAGTAATATTCATTATGAGCCAAGACAAACTTATAAAAGTTTAGTTGCTCCATATAATGCTGATGGAACCCCTAATTTAGGCACAGTTAATTATAAATCAGATTCTATGGCTCTTAAAACTATCACGGGTAAATATGATGATTTTGATGAATATAAAAAAGCTCGTTTTAAAGAAGTCGAAAAAAACTTAGATCACTTAAATAAAATAATTGATGTTAAAGATTATGTTCAAAAATTCTATGATGCTTTATTAAAAGACAGTAATATTAGAAAAACAACTAATGATAGAAGTTATCCAAATAGTAGTGAGATTCGTCATGAAATATATAATAAACTTAAAAATTATACCAATGATTTTAGAGATAATATTTATATGGATGATTGGCAACAAGATACATCTAATATTGAAATAGTTAAAAATAAATAATAAAAAACCTCGTTTCTTAGATATAGAAATGGGGTTTTATTATAGTTAATTTTCTAAAAAGTTTTTATTAGTGCGACCTAAAAGGTAGTCAGCAGAGATATGATATTTACTACATATCGTATATAAATAATTAGTAGATAATAAATTAACACCACGCTCATATGAGGAAATAGTCGAAAAAGTAGTATTTAAAAATTCCGATAATTTAGTTTGAGTTAACTTATTTTGTTTTCTAAATTCTTTTAATCTTTTACCGGCTAATTTTTTATCTATTACTTTATTTATATTATTATATTGTCTAGCATCAGTAAATTCAAAAATATAATCTAATGAGACATCATAATAATTACATAGTGTGATTAAATGTTTAATTGGAATTGTAACATAATTATTTTCATAATGACCATATTGACTACGATCTATACCTAAAATTTCGGCAACTTTAGTTATAGTTAAACCAATTCTTTCTCTTAACTCTTTTAATCTTTCAGGAAACATATTTTCTTCACCATTATAATTCTCTCACAAGTATTTAACAAATTTTAAAATACGGGCTAAATAATGCAATTTATCTTGACTTTTATTATTTGCTAGATTATAATTTTAGTATAAGTTAGAAATTTCTAATATAGTTGAGTAGGAAGGATACTAAAAGATGGAGTTTAAGAAGTTAGAGCAGAATAAAAAAAGTAAGGTAATTATATGCTTTATATTTATAGTATTGCTATTAATAACAATTTTATTAACGGTAAGTAAAGCAAAATATCAAGTAACTAAAAATGTGCAGATAGTTAATGGAAAAGTAAATTATATGCCATATGATTTTAAGATAGTAGAGATTTATAAAGAAAAAGATCAAGGTGGGTATGATGAAGTAGATGAAATACCTACAGGGGATTATGTAATAGATGAAAAAGAAAGTAAATGTATGATTAATGATACAGAAAAAGATGATGGAGCAATACTAAAAACAGTAAATGGCAATCATACATTTGGTAATTTAAAGAGAATGGATAAATGTACTTTGTATTTTAGAAAGATAACAACAAAAAAAGTGCAAACATCATTAGGAGAATTAGATGTACAATTAGCAGTTCCTGATTTTTCAAAAACTAGTTGTTTAAGTGGATGTGAAGAATCTACAAATGGTTTATATGAAGTTCAAGATGGAGAAAATAAATCATATTATTTTAGAGGAACAGTAGATAATAACTGGGTATCATTTGCAGAATATTATTGGCGTATCATCCGAATAAATGGGGATGGCTCTATTAGATTAATCTACAATGGTACAACAACTAATCAAAAAGATTCAAGTACAAATGCTGTAGCAAGCCAAGTTTTTTCAGTAGACTATTATAGATTATCTAATGATGCAAAGTATGTAGGCTTCATGTATGGGCCAAAAAATAATTCTGCGGGTTCTACATTAGCATCAGAAAATTATAGTGAGGCTACAAATAATAGTGTTTCAAGTAATGCTAAAAATCAATTAGATAGTTGGTATACTACTAATTTAATGAATAAACAAGTAGGAGAAAAAACTGCAAAAGATTATATAGACACAGAAGCAGGGTTCTGTGGGGATAGAACACCTCATACAGGAGAATCTGCAAGTACAAGGGATGAAACGTTATCAGGATATGGAAAAAAAAAGACATATTATGGTGCTTACATAAGATTAAGAAGACGAGCAGCACCGACATTTGATTGTGAAAAAGAAAATGATTTATATACAGTAAGTAGCGCTAAAAAAGGAAACAAAGCATTAACCAATCCAATAGGCTTAATCACGGCCGATGAAGTAGTATTTGCAGGAGGACAGTTTAATACTAAGAACAATGACTACTGGTTGACGACAAACAGCTATTGGACCATGTCTCCGTCTAACTTTAGCGTTAACAGTGGTATTAGCAGTGATGGTGATGCTTTTATGTTCGAAGTGGACTCGAATGGCAAGCTCTACAGCACTTCCGTGGCCAGCATACCTGGTATTCGTCCTGTCATAAATTTAAAGGCTGATACGGTATTCAAAACATTAGAAAATGGAAAAGATCCAGGTACTGTAGATAATCCATACGTAGTTCAATAACTTAATACTTGCTCATATTGCTCTAAATTTTATGTATGAGCAGGGATATATGCAGGGCTCTCTCCTTGCATTTTTTATTGTTTTAAAATTTTACTGTTTACTTTTAATTAATTATTTACATTATCTATACCAATAATATTTTTATCATTCATTAATATTTATAAATATAAATCTAGTTATTTAATAATTGTATTTATTATTCTTCTATCATAAATATATTAAAAATTAAAATATATTTAAAAGTGTACCAAAATAAAAAAATATATGTTATAATAAAATCAGAATAGGATAGAAGTGTTATGAATAATAAGAAGATTAGATTTCCTTTTAATATTATATTAGCACCATTAATATTTGTTATAAGCTTTATTAAACACTTTTTTTTAGGTGTTAAGTTTGTTTTTTTTGATAGTTGGTATAATAGAATTGATTATAAAATTAAAGAAAAAAAATTTAAAAATAGAGATTTGAAAGGTAGTTCTATTATTAAGACTACTAAAAAAGAAGAAGAACCGACAGAAGTATTAACTGTAGTTGAAAGACAAAAAATTGCTTATGAAAAAAAACAATTAATCGAAGAAATGCAAAAAGAAATAAATATTCGTAAAGTAAATAAAGAATATTATGAATATTATGGCACTGATAAGGGAGGCAGAAAAGTTAAAGGAGTTATGAGTGCTACTAATAAAATAACTCTGCATAATTTTTTAGCTAATGAAGGAATAGATGTATATTCTATTAAAAAAGCTTCTAAAGAGAATTTTCTTAAAAAAATTGGATTAGATAGTGAAAAAGAATTAAGTATCAAAAATCTAATTTTTTGGCTAACTCAGGTATCTACTTATTTAAAGGCGGGTATTACTTTAAATGATACTATTAAATTAATGACTAAGCAAGCAATTAAAGATCCTAAAAAATGTAAGTTATACCGTGCTATATCTTATGAACTTACATTAGGTGAAAGTTTCAGTACCGCTTTAGAAAATCAAGGAAAAGTATTTCCCCCTCTATTAATTAATATGATTAGATCGGCTGAAGCAACTGGGGAATTAATTAAAACTCTAGATGATATGGCAAATTATTATACTGAAATAGATAAAACTCGAAAAGAAATGATTAGTGCTATTATTTATCCTACTATTTTATTAGTATTTGCTATTGCTGTTTTAACATTTATTATGGTTTATGTTATTCCTGAATTTATTAAAGTTTATGATCAAGCTGGTATAAAAGTAAGTGGTTTTACTCTTAGTATTATTAATTTAAGTAATTATATAACTAGTCATTTAAGTATGATTACCATAATATTATTAATAATTATTGTGTTATTATTAATTTTATATAAGAATAGTAGGGTATTTCGCAAAACTATTCAAAGCATAGGTATGCATATTCCTTTCTTTGGAAAAATTATTATTTATCATGAATTAACTTTATTTACTAAAACTTTTGCAAGTTTACTTAAAAACAGTGTTTATATTACTAATAGTATGGAAATATTAACCAATATAACTAGTAATGAGGTATATAAAGATATTATGCTTGAAACTATAGGTAATATTGCCAGTGGTGAAAAAATTTCTGCCTCTTTTTATAATAAATGGTGCATTCCCGATGTTGCATATTATATGATAGTAACAGGGGAGTCCACTGGTGAATTATCACTGATGATGGATAAAGTAGCCTCTTATTATAGTGATTTACATAAAAGCAAAGTAACTAATTTAAAAGCTTTTTTAGAGCCTATTATGATTGTTATTTTAGCTATTATTGTCGGAGTTATTATTTTAGCAGTTGTTATTCCAATGTTTAGTTTATATGGACAGATTAAATAAGGAGGGATTAAAATGATTTTTATATTATTTATAGTCGGCTTTAGTTTAGGAATTGCTTATTCAATTATAGGAGAAAATCTACCACTTTTAATTCCCGAAGTTAAAATGGTTGAAGCTAATTCCTGGATTTTAAATTTATTTATTGGGTGTATAAATGCTGTTGTACTATTAGTAAGTTTTTATCTATATGGCTTAAGTTACGAATTTTTTTCAAGTATTATTGTCTCCGCCCTAGTTATTATTATTTTTATTACTGATTTAAAATATATGATAATTCTTGATAGTCCTTTACTTATTGGG
>CANPYU010000080.1 GCA_947588665.1 uncultured Bacilli bacterium
AAATAAGCTTCAAAAAAACAACGAATAAATTCGTTGCTTTTTGGCATGCCTTAACATTTAGCTGTGAATTGTAACAAAAAGTTAACTATTCATATAAAACATATAAAATATATAAAAAAATAAAAAATAAAAAGTAATATATTTAAATTTTTATGATACAATTATTATAGGTGATAATATGTATCTTAAAACAAACAAACAGAAATACCCCATAATTATTGCAAATTCATTTTCTAAAAGATTGAAAGGTCTAATGGGAGAAAAAAATATAAATTATGGTATGCTTTTTCCTAAATGTAATTCCATCCATACTTACTTTATGAAAGAAAATATTGATATAGTTGGCTTAGATGAAAACAATGAAGTAATATATAAATACGAAAACCTAGATAAAAATCGAATAATTAAAATAAAATATAACGCCAAAAAAACAAGCATTTTAGAAATGCCTGCTAATAGTACTAAAAAAATAAAGATAGGTACAATTCTTCTCTTTACAGAAGACTAACCTATCTTTTCTATTGTATAACATTTAGTAATTACTTAGAAAGTATTATCCAACTTAATTTTATAGATAAAGTAAATTATTCTTTTGATCCTAATATAATTAGTACTTATGGCTTAGTCAATCTATCTAATATTGAAGATAAAAAATTATCTGATAAATTTATCATCAAATATTTTAGACTTGACAAAGCAAGAATGCTTGATTACAATAAAGATGACAAAGTATTACTGTGGCTTAAATTTATTGGTGCCGAAAGTAATGAAGAACGTTCTAAAATAGCTGAAGGAGATGATGCCTTAATGGCCTTAAATGAAGGGATAGATGAATATGTTAATGACTTACATACCCAAGAAGTATTTGGTAAATGGGCTGAAGAAATTGCCGAAGAGAAAGGTGAAGAAAAGAAAGCCACAGAAATTGCTAAAAACTTCTGTAAATTAAACTATCCTTTAGAGGACATTTCAAAAGCAACCGGAATACCTTTAGAAGAGTTAAAAAAATTAGAGAGCGAACAGTAAATAGCTCTCTATTTTATTCTTTAAATTCAAACATATAATCACAAATTTGTACTAAATCTCCCCTTTTAGCTCCTAATTTTTCTAATTCTTCTTCAACCCCCATTCCTTTTAACTTTCTTGCAAATCTAATTACCGCCTCATCTTCATTAAATCTTGTCATTTTAAAGAGTTTTTCTAATTCTTTACCTTCTAAAACCCAAACATCCCCATCTTTAGTAATAGTAAATGGTTTTTCATTTTTAAATTTATATATAATATGACTCTCAAGTTCATCATCTTCATATAAAGGAGTATTATTTATTTCCTCTAATATCTCAGCACAACGATTTATTAAAATTTCAAACCCTTCATTAGTAACTGAACTTACTGGAATTATTTCTTTATCTTTAAATTTCTTTTTAAATTTTTCTAAATTTTCTAAAGCTTTAGGCAAATCCATTTTATTAGCAACAATTATCTCTTTTTTCTTTGCAAGCTTATCACTATACTCTTCTAATTCTTTTCTAATACTTAAATAATCATTAATTGGATCCCTATCTTCTTCACTGCCCATATCAATCACATGCACTAACAATCTAGTTCTCATCGCATGCCTCAAAAACTTATGCCCAAGCCCTACTCCAGTATGAGCTCCCTCAATAAGTCCTGGTAAATCGGCCATAATAAAAGAACTATTATCTTTTAATTTAACTACTCCCAAATTTGGTGCTAAAGTTGTAAAATGATAACTAGCAATCTTCGGTCTTGCTGCACTAATTGTTGCTAAAATAGTTGATTTACCAACACTAGGAAAACCAATTAACCCAACATCTGCAATTACCTTTAACTCAAGCTTTAAAAATCTTTCTTCTCCTGGTTCTCCAAGTTCACTAATTCGTGGTGCATTATCACTGTGAGTCTTAAATGCCGCATTTCCACGACCTCCTCGCCCTCCTTTTGCTACCACTACTTCAGTATTGTCGTCTACTAAATCTGCAATAATTAAATCGGTATCTTTATCTACAATAGTTGTTCCTTCTGGCACTTTAATTATAATATCATTGGCATTTGCCCCTTGTCTATTTGCTCCTTTTCCATTTTCTCCTTTCTCACCCTTTATAATTTTCATATATCTTAAATCTATTAAAGTCTTTAACCCTTTATCAACTTTAAATATAATACTTGCGCCTCGTCCTCCGTTTCCTCCGTCTGGACCCCCCATAGCAACATATTTTTCTCTTCTAAAAGAGGTACAACCATCTCCCCCTTTACCAGCAACAACTTTAATGGATATTTCATCTACAAACATTGCAATCACCTACCTCATTTTATCATAAATCGCGAAAAAAGAACAACTATTTTTCCTTCTTATCTTACTTAACCATAACACCTTCATGAGTTACAATTAATTCTTTATTTAATTTTTTATTTTTAAAATAATATTTATATTCATTTAAAACCATTTTATTATCTTCATTTTCTAATTCTAATACATAAAATATATTATTCTCTCTCTTAACTCTTACTTGCCCATTTAAAGTATCATAAAAAACATTTAACTCTGAATTATCTTCATTAATAATTATTTCATTATCATCTCTAATGATTAATCCCTCATCTATTAAAGAATTCCCTTTATCATCAAACAAATAATACTTTTCTTTAATTTTATCTTTATCTACTGCCCCAATCTTTAACAATAAATACTCTTGCCCATTTTCTTTAATTATCTCTATATTATTCATATCAATCCTAACATAATTATCAACTAAAGAATTACCAAATACATCTTTTATATTTTCTTGTTTAATATTATTTATAACATTTTCTAAAATTACTCTATTACCATCAATATAAACTAATAGATTACCACTAACTAAACTATTTTCTTTATTAATATTTATATTATATTCCATCTTTAATTTAAGCCTATGATCATTTAAATAAACATTATATATCTCATTTAAAGAACTATCTGTAATATTTGACGTAACATTTTCAATTTTCCTATTAACTTTATCTACAACATTTTCTTTTACCCCTTTATTACTTAAAGTATAAACAGTTAAAAATGTAATACTTCCCAAAGCTAAAATCAAAACTATTAAACATACAATCTTTTTCATCATGCCTTCTCCTTTTTGTATATTATATCAATTATTAATTAATTTTAAAACAAAAAAACCACTCTTCCAAGCGATTTATTTAAATATATTAAAAAGTTTAGTTTTATTTCCCCCACTTCCATTAAGTCTTGAAAAACCTAAAGCCACTAAAAAATCATCCAATACTTGTTCATGTTCTTTCTTATCATCAACATAAGGAATACTAAAAAACACTTTACTATTAGTTTCTTTTTCAAAATCATTTATATCTCTATCAGTTAAAATACTTTTATTTAACACAACCATCTTATCTTTTAATTTTTCAAAAGCATCTCTATCACTTCTAATTAATTTATTAAGCTTAATTAACCCAGGCTCAATTAAATATACCACTTCATTACATAAATTCTCTTGTTTAGAATCATTTAAATCCACTAAAATTACTTCTGCAGAAGGATTATTAGCAATATTAAAAGATAAGTCTAAAGAACTAGTAGTTTTTAAACTTTTATCATTAAAAAATTTAAAATCCTCATTATCTACTTCAATAGCAATAACATTATAAGCAACTTCTAAATGTTTTTTTAGCATATATACTAAAGTTGTTGCTCCAGCATGAGCCGTTACATTTTTAAAACCAACAATCCTCATTCCCCCACTTCCAGAACCAGTAAAAGTGTCAAACTGAACAGGATTATTTGCCTCATTATCACCATTTAAATTATGATATTGAGCCACATCTTTATATGAATTAGGATTATCTATTAAAAATTTAACTGCGTTAATATTTCTTGTAAAATTGTATATTCCCATTGAAACTAACTGTGATAAATAAGCCCCACTATTAACCATGGCAGAATCATCTAATAATAAAATTATTTTACTCATATCAAAATTAACAGACAATTTTTGAATATTTTTTATATTTTGATACCCTTTTATGGCAGTAATATCAATAATCATTTTATTAAAATAAAAATTAGTAAATTGACTAACAAGTTCTTCTACTTCAAACTCCCCATTAATACTTTTAATCACATCTATATCTAAAGTTGCTAACATATTTTGATATTTATTTGATACTATAACATTCATTTAAACCCTCCATTAATTAGAAAATAAATTTTCATACTCATTATTATCATAAGATTTAAAACTATTAGTTGTTCCCTTAATTGTAAATCCTGACAAATTTCCTATAACAGGCAAATTAAACTTATAAAAAATTGTAATTTGATAATAATTAGTTATTCCTAACCCCTGATATTTTTTAATACAATAATTATATTTTTCTCCAGCCTGAGCTTCTTCTAAAATATTTCTTTTTATATCTCCCCCATAAACACCCTGCTGCCCAGCTTTAGAAACACATGATCCTCTACCATCATAAAGATTTGAAGATAAATAATTATTAACTAAATCAATTGAATAATCATTTAATCCTTCATACTTTTCAATCATTGTTACTATTTCATTCTTAAGCCTAATTGTTCTATTATAATTTAAAGTTAAAGTAATGTATCCTACAAACAAAAGAATAAAAAGTATTACCAACTGTAAAATCCAAGTTTGACCTATCGCTTGTCTCATTATTTTCTAACACCACCCATATCTACCAGAGTCTATATCACATTCATTAGGCCTATATATTCTTGTTGTTTCTCCTTTAACTGAGAACCTAAATATATTATTAATTATCGGTAAATCTAATTGATAAAATACTTCAATTTGATAGTAAAGTGCATTAGGTAACTCAGAATTTGAATTAACTTTAATTCCTTTTACACAAAAAGCCGCATCATTATTCGTTACTTCACCTGTTCTAGAATAACCAACCCAATCACTTTTGCATCTTCCAGTAGAACGATAAGAACCCTCTTGAAAATAATCCGTAATTTGGGATTTAAAATTTACACATTTAGCATCGTTTGTTGCACAAACTCCTCCCTGATTACGGATCACATTTAATATTTCATTTTTTACATTATATGCCCTAGAATAATTAATTGATAAACAAATGTAACCTGTAAAAAGCATAATCAAAAATATAACAATATTAAATAATGATATACCACTTATAGCTTCTTTCATCTAACCACCATCAATTAACCTTTCCAAGGACATGTAATTTTTTCATTTTCATTTCCTTTAACATGACACTCAATTGCCGAACCAGCCTTAAGTAAACACTTCCCATTCTCGCCTCTATCATCACAAACACATATAGCATCATCACAATTAGTATTATGTTTGAAATTACTATTTATAGAAGGCCAAAGTACAGAAAAGAAAAAAAAGGCCAAAAGTGCCACACTAACTACTACAATAACAGTTATATTAAGTTCACCTACAGCCTCTTTCATAGCTTCTTACCTCCTAAAAATCACTAAAATTTAAATCAAAAACTAAATAGGTTTAAGTTTTAGTAGTACATGTAACTTTCTTACTACCACTTTTTCCATAACTACAAGTATAAGAGCCATCATTATCATCATCTGCGTCACACTTAACATAATCATCTTCCGTCGACGATCCGACCTCTGTTCCAGGGCCATTACTACATGCTTGAGTAGACAGAATAGAATTTCTAATTGCAGGCCATACAAATGCATAGAAGAATGCTCCTACTGCAGCTATAGCAACAACAGTAATAACTGTCATATTTAATTCA
>CANPYU010000081.1 GCA_947588665.1 uncultured Bacilli bacterium
AGTTTCTTTTAATTTTCTATTTTTCAAATATTCTTTAGCCTTAAGACCTTCGGCAGTATTTAAATTATTTTGATAAAACTTTAAGGCTAGACTCATAATTTCGTATTCTTCTTGATTGACTTTGGGTTTATTATCTTCTTTAATATATCCATGAAAAGTTAAGCCACTTTTTTCGGCCACAATTTTAACAGCCTGGAGAAAACTTACATTTTCTATTTCTTTAACAAATGTATAGACATTGCCAGAAGCTCCACAGGAAAAACATTTATATATTTGTTTTTCTTCTGATACACTCATACTAGGGGAATGATCTTCATGGAAAGGACAGACACCAAAATAATTTTTACCTTTTTGAGTTAATGGTAAATAACCGGAAATTATATCGACAATATTTACCTTTTGTCGGATATTTTCTAGTTCTTGATCTTGCAATTTGACATCACCTAAAAATTACCCTTCTAATTATATATATTACCCGGACCCCCCTTATTTCCTTTTTTTATTGAGTATTTTTTATGAAATTTTACATATTATTTACACTTTTTAAGAGCCCATAATATATAGTTTGGTGAAAATTATCATTTTTAGTACAAGTGATTAAAGTTATAATATCATTATTTGTTTCTTTTATAAATAAAGTTCCGGTTTTAGGTTCAGTAGTAATTTCAAATATTTCATAGAGGTATACTTTCTTTTGATAATAAAAATAAATTAAATCATGAATATTTAATTTGTATAAATTTCGAAAGTAAGCATTAGAAGCATTCCCTGAATGACCAGCGATTATAACATTACTTGGACTAGAATCAGGGAAAATACTTTCTTTAGCAAGCCATAAACCAATATTTACATCCTTATTATCTTTATTTATTCCTTGTTTAAAAGATATTTTGGGTATGGATAAAACAGCATCGATTGAAGATTTTAATTCATCAATATAAAGATTATATCTTTGATAAGTAAAATTACTATTTAGTAAAATAACTAGACTAATAATTAAGAGTAAGATAAGAATTTTTGTTTTCATATTTTTCCTTTCATAAAAAAAACTCGGCAGTTATTAATACTAAACGAGTTTGTTTATTAATATAACATATAATTTTACACTTGTAAATATTTTCTATCTGTAAATTTATTTATTAAGGGAATAAATAAACTACTTAAAAAAATGGCAAAATATATTCCTTCATATTTACTTATTAAAGTAAAAATAAAGCTTAAAATACCCATTAAAATACCGTATATTATCATTCCTTTTTGATGATGAGGACTAGTTTTTAGGTCGGTACCAATAAATATTAAAGCAAAATATATGTATCCATTACATAATATAGAAAGAAAATCTTGATTCTTAAAAATAAAAATATTTATTAAACATAACATTATAAAAGTAATAATAGAGGGATAGGCAATAAGCTTTTTATAATATTTATTTAGGCTTAAAATAGTTAAACTTATTAAAAGAATAAGTAAACTGGTATTAGCAAGACCCCCTACTCCATGACCGATAAATATATCTGCGAGATTATAATTGAATTTATTTAATTTTTCGGCAATATTTAAATAAGAATAACTATTTAAAAGGAGGCTTAATAAAACCATTATTCGTACTAATGAGGTAATATTAATTTTCAGTTTAAATTTAAGAATAAGATATTTTGTTATAAATAAAGAGATAAAAAGAATTATTGGATACATATATAAATTAGAATTTAGAGAAATTGTACTAGTAATAATTAAAGCAAATAAAATGGTGGGTTTAGCCTCTTCATGAAAAAATTTAGCAATAATAAGACCAATTATAATGCTTATTAGATAATAATATAGGGGTATAAATATGACTTTTAAATTAACTAAATTATTAAAATATAATAGTAAACCATTTTTATAAAAGCCAAAAATTAATAAAGGTATTAAAGCATAATAATAACTATTTATTAAAGTATTATAATCTTTTGGATAGTGTAATACAGGTAAGCTATTCATTTTTTCCTCCTTCAATATAATCATTAAAATTTATGTGGGCAGGACAAATATATGAACATAAACCACATTTTAAACATATATTATGAACTTTAGTGGCATAGTTTTTTTCTTTTAAAAGAATAGGACTTAAGTTAACAGGACATATTTCAGTACATATTCCACAATTTATACATTCTTCGGCAATTTTTAAAGGCCTTTTTTTTAAACATAGAATACTGGAAACATCTTCGGTTATGACAAAGTTCTCAATTTTAATTTTTTTACCCATCATTAAGCCATTTGCATAAAATTCAAAATCTTTTAGAGAAACCAAATCATAATTAGTTAATAATTCAGTTAATTTAAGACCAATTCTTACTTTAAATATGGTGGGTTTTTCTACTTCACCAGTTATAATAAGTAATTTATCTCTTTTTTGACGATTTAATTTAATTAAATTATATATATCATATAATAAACTTGCTTTTATAATTAAAGTGTTTATTCCTAAGTTTAAGTACTTTTTTAAAAAGTCATCTTTACCTAATAAATATAAATCTGGAACTATTTTGAGTTTGATATTAGGATACATTCCTAAACATTCCATTAATTTATTTATATTTTCCCCACTAGAGGATTTAACACAGATAGTTATATTGTTAATATTATATATTTTAGCGAGTTTATCTAATAGATCTAAAAATTCTTCATAATAAGTTAATAAATAAAAGTTTTCTATTAAAACATAGGGTTCGTCGTCAATGGCATTTAAAACTAACTCTTTAGTATTAGTGATATTTATTTTAAATTGTAGTTCTAAAAGTTTAGTTAATTTTTCAGGGGGTAAATTGTTAAGATTAATTTTAACTTGAGATTTTATTAATTTTTTTTCTTGAAAATCATTGTGAATTTCAAGAGCAGTTTCTTCACCATTTAGAGTATTTACTTTTTTGAGGCCTGAAACAATTCCAGAAATTGGGGAAGTTTCGATATATGTTTTTGTTTTATATAAAGGGGTGCCAATTTTTATTTGTTCATTTAAATTTATTAATAAGGTTGATTTAGGAGCGATGGGAATATATATAGTATCTGGATTGTCATAACTGATTATTTTACTTGAGACAACAATATTTTCATTTTTAACTAGCTCAATTAGTTTTTCCATGTTACCACCTTATTTTAATTATACTAAAATTGATGGTTAAATTCAATCTATATAAGTTATTTATAGGCAATTAAAAAGAACAATTAAGTATTCTTTTTTTGTTCTTCTTTTAAATTATTTAAATATTCTTGTAAATTAAGAGCAACTTTTTCAGGTAATATTTTAGTTAATTCATCAAGACTTGCGGTACGCATTTTATTTACACTGCCAAAAGTTTTAATTAATTCTTTTTTACGTTTAGCCCCTATCCCTTCAATATTATCTAAAACACTTGAAATAGCGCCTTTACTTCTAATAGTTCGATGATAATTAATCGTATATCTATGAACTTCATCTTGCATTCTGGTTAAATAATGGAATACGGCTTTAGTTTTATCTAACTCAATAATTTTATATCCTAAACTATCAATTAAATCGTTAGTGCGGTGTTTATCATTTTTTCTTAAGCCACAGACACGAATATTAAGATTTAAATCATTTAAAATATTTAGACAAGCATTAATTTGATTAATTCCTCCATCAACAATTATTAAATCGGGCATTTCAGTTTTTTCCATTAAAGCACGGTAATAACGACGATAAATAACTTCTTCCATTGTATGATAATCATCATTTTTATCTAAACTAATTTTATATTTCCGGTATTCTTTTTTAGCAGGCCGGCCATTTTTAAAAACAACCATACAACTTACGGTAAATTCCCCAAATAAATTAGAATTATCAAATAAATCAATACGATCTAATTTATTTAAATTTAATAATTCTTTTAATTCTTCATTGGCAACTTCAGTTTTTTCTTCATCTTTAAATATTTGTTCCATTTCATTTTCTAAATTAATTTTGGCATTTAATGAAGCCATATCAATTAAATTCTTTTTTTTGCCTTTTTGAGGAACAACAAAATTAGTTTTAATTATTTCACTTAAAATATCTTTGTTAATATCTTCAGGAACTAGTATTTCTTTAGGAATTTCATGACGACTGTAAAAATTCATTATATAATAATCTAATTCATCTTGATAATCACTTACAACGGGGAATATATCAGTGTGACCCCCAACCATACGCCCATTTCTTAAAAATAAAATTTGAATGCTTAAATAACCTTTATCAAAGAAATATCCTAAACAATCACGATTAACAAAGTCATGGAGTTCCATTTTTTGTTTATCTAAAATAATATTAATATAATTTAATTCTTTTTTAAGTTCTAAAGCCATTTCAAAATTAAGATTTCTACTATACATATTCATTTTTTCAATTATTTTATTTTTTAATATTTCACCATTACCCCGAAGAAAAGATAAAATTTCATTTTCCATCGCTTTTAATTTTTCAGGATCAACTTTATGTTCACAGTAACCTAGACATTCTTCAATATGATAATATAAACAAACTTTTTTAGGCATAGTATCACATTTTTTTAGAGGATATAATCTATTAATTAAAGATACAATTCTTCTTGCAGCATAAGCATTGGGGTATGGTCCAAATAACATTTTTTTATCTTTCTTTTTAATATTTAAATAACGAGCTACTTTAAGTTTGGGATAAGGTTTACTAATATATTCAATATAGGGATAACTTTTATCATCTTTAAGTAAAATATTATACTTAGGATCATAATGTTTAATTAAATTAAATTCAAGTAAAAATGCTTCTAGTTCAGATGATGCTACAATATATTCAAAATCAGCGATTTCACTTACCATTTTGGCTGTTTTTCCAGTATGAGGTCGATTAAAATAAGAATTAACGCGCTTAAATAAGTCTTTAGCTTTTCCAACATATATGATAACTCCATCAGCGTTCTTCATTTGATAAGAGCCTGGTAAATGGGGAATTAATTTTAATTTTTCTTTAAACATTTTTTTCACCTACTTATATATTATACTACAATTTTTTAATTTTTTAA
The DNA here is from genome assembly GCA_947588665.1 of uncultured Bacilli bacterium. The sequence continues at coordinate 5,046 of CANPYU010000081.1, forward strand.
GGTATAATTAAGGTGGTGTTGTTATGAAATTAATTAATTCTTATACTTTAGAAATTAAAAAATCTAAATTTATTGCTTATTATTATGAAGTTAATACAATTCTAGAGGTAACTATAATATTAGATAATTTAAAAAAAGAACATAAGAAAGCTACACACTTACCTTATGCTTATAAAATAGGACCTATGGTTAAAAAGAGTGATGATAAAGAACCTAGTGGGACGGCGGGGATGCCTATTTTAAATATTATTGATAGAAATAACTTAGATAATGTTTTAATAGTTGTTGTAAGATATTTTGGAGGTATTAAACTAGGAGCTGGAGGTTTACTTAGAGCTTATAGTAATACAGCCAAAGAAGTTATTAAATATTGATATTTTCTAAGATTACGGAATTAGGATTAGGAGTATTACCACGAACAACTTTAACATAGTTACCGATGATACCTGCTGTACCAATAGTTATTCCTAAAAAGATTATAATTGATATTAATATTTTTTCATAATAATGTAACATAATTTTCTCACCTATTATTAGTATAGCTTATAATTTGTTAATTAACAAGAAAAAAAGTGTCGGTTGACATTATTTTAGGTGGTAAAGCAAAATAATATTGTTTAATTTAAATAAAAAGCTTACCTACGGACAGTTTTTTAAAGCAAGTTAATTTGATTAATTATATTATCTATATAAAAAGTCGCTTAAAATTG
>CANPYU010000082.1 GCA_947588665.1 uncultured Bacilli bacterium
ACATTATATTTTCATTATAAATTTGGTCATAATATATTAGATAATTTAAGTAAAGAAGAGCAAAAAAGTATTAATAGTAATATTAAATATTTTGATATGTTTAATCAAGGTTTTGATAATTTATATTACTATCCTTATAAATGGGATTATTATCGTCGATTTGGGGTAAAATGTCACAAGAAAAATTTAGATAATTTTTTTACCAATATTATAGAATTTATTAAAGAAAATAATTTACAAAATGATGCTAGTGTTACTAACATGGTTTATGGTTTTATTAATCATTTAACTCTAGATACTATTATGCATCCATTTATAAATTATCAAGTTAAAAATTTAAATATACCTCATGGTAAAATAGAATTTTTATTAGATTATTATATTTATGATAATTTATATCACACTAAATGGCATAACAAATTATATAAAATTTTAATTCCTAAATTAAAATTTACTGATAATTTAAAAAAGACAATTGATTATGTATTTTTAAATACTTATAAAGAAAAAAATATTAGTAAAATAATGAATAAATCACATAATGTAGGTTATTATATTTATCGTTATTTTATAACTGATATTCATGGTATTAAATCTAAACTATATAAAATTGTTGATATTTTACTTCCTAATAAAGAAGTTAAATTTAGTGAAACAACTTTTTATAATAAAGGATTTAAAGAAGAATTATTAAATAGAGAAAAAAATAATTGGTATAATCCTAGAAATAAAGATGAAATATATAATTACTCTTTTAAAGAATTACATGATATTGCTTTTAAAATAGCTTTAAAATTAAATAAACTCGCTTATGAAGTTATAAATAATAAAAAAGATATTAAAAAATTTACTAAACTAATCCAATTACTCGATATTAAAAATATTCAAGAACTCCTTTAGCTATTGATTTAGCAATTTTCTTTTGATATTTTTCCGTAATTAATTTATTTCTTTCCATACCATTGGATAAGAAACCACATTCTATTAAAATACCTGGTACATTTAGTTTACTATACATATATGTATCACTTGGTATTTTTTTTATTTCTCTTTTACCTTTTAATTCTTCATTCATTACTTTTTGCATTACTTTTGCTAACTTTTCATTATCTTTATTATAGAATACTTGTGGTCCATAATATGAGGCATCACTTAAATAATTAAGATGAATACTTAAATACATATCAGCATTACTTTCATTAATTAGTTTTATTCGATTATTAAAATCACTTCTTTTACGCAAACTTGCATTTGGAATAGATAAATCATAATCACCATCTCTAGTTAAAATTACATTTGCTCCAAGAGCTCCTAATTCTTTTTCTAAAAATAAGGCTATATTTAAATTAATGTCTTTTTCATAAATTTTACCATAACTAGTACCAGGATCTTTAAATCCATGACCAGGATCTATGACTACTATTCTACCTGTCAAAGGCATGATTGCTTCTACTTTTAAAGCATACAAAATTAAAACACTAATAAAAAAAATAAACAATACAGATAAATATTTCTTCATAATATATATTTATGAAAAAGAACTTTTTTATATTAAATTTTTTGTAGTTATATTCTACTTGTATCATAATACCGAGCATTCTTTAAAACATATATTAGATTAATCACATTTAGAAAAATCTATATTTAAATGTACATTATATATAATAGTTATCATTTTCCTCTTATAATGAAACAATAGCAGAAGAAAATAAAAAAAACTTAAATTGAATAAGAAAAAAAGAAGATAACTTATTTGTTTATCTTCTTAACTCTTTATTACTTGGATAAGGACTTAAGCCATGTGTAGATCGTGCTACTAATTCTTGCGCTACGTCTAAATTCCCCTTTTTTAATACTTCATTAACTATTAACATTTGAACATTTCCTGGTAAAGATGTAAATGTACCAGATCTAGACCACCATACAAGATCATCTGCAGAAGATCCCATAGATTCATCACATAATGCCGCAATTATTTCTGGATGAGTATAACTTACCGCTAATGTTTTATCATCATGTAATAATGACATATAATTTATTTTATCTAGTCGTTCAGCTGTTTGCATTTCATGAGGATTTACTTCAGCAATTGTCTCTTTTAAATGAACAATTGAATCAACAAATTCACCATTTCTAAAATAATACAAATCATCTTCAGTTAAAGTTCCATTCTTAAGTCCTGCATTTATTGCATCTATAAAAGCACATAAATAATGACGATCACCATCATAAGCAATAATACTTCTTATTGCATCAGGATTATTAACAATATCTTTAATTGGACCTAATGCTCTTATTTTAGCTTCCAAATCAAAATAACTTTCTTTAATTGTATCTTTCATAAACACTTTATTTAATTTTATCAATTAATAATGTTTGTGAATAGAAATTTATAAATAATTGACAATATTTAGACATAAAAATTATTATACTTCTGTTACTTCACCAGAAAATCCTGCTTTTGTTATCCAATCTTTTTGACCTTGTTTAACTATTATTGTAGCTGCAGAAGAAACATTCAAAAACATATTTAGATAATTCACATTTTCTGTTATTTGGGTAAATGTGGCATTTCGCATATCTATTGTTTGCAATCCCCTACATCCATTAAACATATCATGTACATTTTTCAATTTGTTTGTTTGCCAATTACTTAAATTAACGATTTGTAAATTTGTACAATTTATAAACATTCCTCGCATATTTTCTACATTTGATACATCCCAATTATTTAACAAACTTACATCTGTTAAATTTGTACATCCCATAAACATAGCTTGCATATTTTCTGCATTACCCACATTCCAATTTTTTATTGCATTTAAATCATCATCTTCTATTGATGTACCATGAAATAAATCTCTTATATTTATTACTTTTGATACATCCCATTCACTTATTACACTTATATCCGTTAAATTTGTACAATTTCTAAATAAACAATCCATATATTTTATACTTTTTAATTGCCATTTCTTTAAAATATTCAAGTTAGTTAAATTATCACTTTCAAACATAAAACCAATATCCGTTACATTTGATACATCCCAATTTTCTAAAAAATCAAAATTATTTAATGCTTTGCAGTTTTGAAACAATGTCCGCATACTTGTCACATGAGATACATTCCAATTTTCTATTCCATTTAATTTTTCTAATTTTTTACAATTAGCAAATGTTCGATACATATTAATAGTTTTACTTGTATCTAATTTATTATTAAAATTTATTGCTTGCAAATTGCTTATATAATCATTATTAGAATATGTATTCGGAAAAAAAGCTTGCTCCAAACTAATTGCTCTTATCTTTGTTTTACTTCCAATATATAATGTATCATAATCATCATCTATTGGAACTATCCACGCGATTACACTTCCGGCTGGTGATTTATCTGTATCACTTATATCCCAATAAGTTTCATCTTGAGTTAAACTTTCTAAATTTGATAATTTATCTGTAAATTCAACTTTCTTTATTTTTGATGACATATAATCTGGAGCTGGTATTTTACAATTATCACCACACTCAATATCATGCGTTATTACTTTCATATAATTATATTTATCAAAATATAATGTACAATATATTGTACTATTCGAAGTTAAAGTAGCAGTATTATCCTCTTCATTATATTTAATAGCATCATTTACTATGTTTCCATTATTATCTATACATTCTGATTTAACATAATAATAATCATCTTCATCCTTTGGCCATTCGTTACCACTATATGAAGTATAACCATCACCCTTTTCATTAGGTACCATTATCGCAAATGATTTACTCTTTTCAATTTCTTTTAATTTTACTTCGGGTAATACTTCTGTTTGTCTTTTTATTAATAATTTAGGTATATTACTAATTATTATTATTGCTATTATTAACATAATTATTGGCACAATTTTAGTTATATTTTTTCTTTCCATTTTATTTTCTCCTTATATCTTATATAATTTATTTCTTCTATTTTTTAAGTAAATTACTATTAATGTAGTAACTACCAATATAGTTGATATTGATATTATTATTGATCCTGTTTTTGGATTCTCTATTATTACTTGTTTATAATAATAATTTAATTCTATATCATCTGTTATCTTTCCTTTTGTTTCTTCTGGAGATTTTACTAACTCCCATAATGTATTATCTATTTCACTTGCATTTATTTCATACTCATCTTCATATTCATAATAATAAACTTCACTATCTTTTATTTTGGTATTTGTTCCTTCTTCTAGATAGTTTACTGTTATTTTATATTTCTTTCTTTTAAAGTAATAATTTACTTCGGTATTTTTATTTATTTCTCCTTCTGTATTATTACTATTACTTGTCATTTCCCATAAGTTTTTATCTATACCATTTATATTTGTTTCATATTCTTCATTTAAACTATAGTATGATACTTCACTATCTATTATTTTATTATCTGTTCCTTCTTCAAAATAATTTACTATTAATTTATATTTCACTGGTAACTCTATTTCTTTAGTATCTTTACTTTCATCTCCAAGTCCTCCAAAGGCATAGGTTGTTGTTCCTTTATTCTTTACACTTTTTAGTTCTACTTCTTTTAGAGTTACTGGTATTACTAAACTATATGTATGAGCATAAAAGTTAGCTTCATTAAATATATTAGTCTTGGCTGTTGCTTCTACTTTATTTCCTGTTACTTTTATGTTGAAATTATTTGTATAATCATCATTTACTTCATTTAACACTTTTATATTTTTACTATCTATAATTAAATTCTCATTAATATTATCTGTCATAACTAACTTTGTAAATTTTGTACTTGATGCTAAATTACTATAAATTTCATGAAAATTTAATGATTCGCCATAATAATTATTTGGTACATATTGTGATACACAATAATTAAATTTTTCTTCTGGGATTATATAATCCACATTAGCTTTCTTTAATGGATTAGTTTCACTTCCTACTTGATATGGATATGGTGACATAAACATAAATGTTATTCCACAACCTCTTCCTCCATAAGTAAATGAATACGTTGAATTACTTATATTAGAGGTTGTAATAAATGCTGAATCTCCATACCATGCACCACCTGGATCATTTATAACATTAAGAGTTTTTGTTGCAATACCATTATCTATTTCTTGTAATTCTATAGAATAACCTTCTGATGTTTTTTTATTTTTATTATAATAAATTATTGAATTACCTGAATTTGGTCTTACTCCTTCATTCCCTTGAAGAAATGAATTTGTATAATATCCTTTATTTATGGTATCCATATCCCCAAAAAAGCCATTTACATCTTCTATATTTCCATATACTCCTTTTCCTGTCTTTTCATTATATGTTCCACTTTTATAATACGTCATTGTAAAATCAGCTTGAGCCTTAGTTGTTCCAAATAATAAAAATATTGGTTGATTATATTGCAATTTAATTGTATTAAATGTATCTGGTTTATTTTGTGATTGTGGAACTATAATAGAAGGCTGAATACCAAATATAATATTATAATCAGAGTCATCGGCATATTTTTTTATATTATCTATTTTAACTAACACATCTAATAACTCACCATTTTTATTTACTGCACATTTTGTTATTAACATTATTACTTCATTGCCTTCTTTTAGATTATTAAATCTTGGCAATTTTTTATTTTCCACATTTGAATATGTTACATCTCC
>CANPYU010000083.1 GCA_947588665.1 uncultured Bacilli bacterium
TAATAAATATGGAATTATTTTACCTTATTTTGATGAAGGACTTACTAGTAGTATTTTAAAAGACCTATTTAAAAATAAATATTTGTTTAATGATATATCAGAAAAAATTAGATTATTATATGTAGCACTTACTAGAGCTAGAGAAAAAATGATTATTGTAACTAGTTTTAGTGAAGATGAAAAATATATAAGTAGCTATAAATCATTTTTAGATATTTTAGCAAGTATTAAAAAATATTTAAATAAATATATTACTAATATTAATTTAGATTTAGTTGGCTTAACTAAAGATTATTTATATGGTAGTGTTAATAATAAACTAAATTTGGATAGTATTGATAAAAAAATTACTTTTAAAAGTTTAAATATCTCAAATAAAGAGTTAGATAATAAAAAAGCTTCAAAAGAAGTGCATGAATTATTAACAGAAGAAGAACTTAATACTTTAGCATATGGAACTCATGTCCATAAGTATTTTGAACAAACGGATTTTTTAAATGTAAGTGAAGATAATCCTTATAAAGACGCTATTAAATATTTAGTAGGAAATTTAAATATAAATAAAGACACCAAAATATATAAAGAACATGAATTCATATATGTAAAAGATAATATAGAATATAATGGTATTATTGATTTAGTATTAGAAAATGATAATAATGTTATCGTGGTAGATTATAAATTAAAAAATATTAATGATGAAAAATATTTAGAACAATTAAAAGTATATTATGATTATCTAAAAACTATCTTTAATAAAGAAATAAAAGTATATTTATTTAGTATTATAGATAAAGAATTAAAAGAGATTACTTTCTAAATAATAGTAATCTCTTTTTGTTAAATAACTTTTATTGCAAAATGGATTAATAAATTGTATAATAAAATCTGTTTTAGTTTAGAGGTATAAAATGGCAAATTTAAGTTATAACAAATTAAAAAATTCTTCAGTTTCAGAAATATATAATTATTTAAATGAAGATTATAAAAATCTCTTTAAAAGTTATAATTATATATTTAACAATTATTCTGATTTTATAAAAGTTGTCAACAATATCATTTCTGATATTATAATTAATTTGCCAAATAAATCTACCATTAATTATAAAAATTATCTTTTAAATCAAAGTAAAATAAGATTAAATAAATATGTTAAAGATATGTTAGATAGTGAAAATAAAATAACTATTTTATCTTCTTATATTAATATTAATATAAATGAAAATCAGAATGAATTAAATGAATTAAAGAAATTTATTAGTTGGTTACAAAAAATAGATTATAATATTGATCCAAGTGACATAATTGAATTAATAACAAATAATCAAAAATTAAAAAATATTTTATCTAAAATAATAGATAAAAATATAGTTAAAATAAAAAAATATGGTTTAGAAAATGTTTTCACAGAAGAAATAATTTTTGAATTTTTAGATATTTATTGTAATTGTAATTATGTTGAGCATAATGAAATTTTAGATATCGATTATGATGAATCTATTTATGAAAAAGATATTGAAAAATTAAAAGGAACTGCTGTAGGAGCTTATGCAATTATAGAAGATATAAAAAAACAAGATTTACCTGTTTTATCAATAGAAGAAGAACAAGATTTGTTTTTACAACTTAAAAATGGAAGAGAAGATGCTTATAATAAAATTTTAAAACATAATTTAAGGTTAGTTATATCTATTGCAAGAAGATATTTAAATCGTGGCCTAGAATATGAAGATTTGATCCAAGAAGGTAATATTGGTTTACTTAAGGCTATTTCTAAATATGATGTTTCTAAAGGTTTTAAGTTTTCTACCTATGCATCTTGGTGGATTAGACAAGCAATTACGAGAGCAATTGGTAATATGGGACGAAATATTCGCTTGCCAATTCATAAAGTTGAGAAATTAAAAAAATTTAGGGAACAAGTTAATGAGTTAACTACTAATTTAGGTTATGAGCCATCTTATATAGAGATTGCTGAAAAATTAGGTATAAATTATGATACTGTAAAAGAAAATTTTGAACTTTTACAATTACCGGCTAGTTTAAATGCTAAAATTGGTGAAGATGAAGAAGCGGAACTTGGAGATTTTATACCAAGTCAGGTAAGTAGTAATTTAGAAGATGATATTATTAATGAAAATCTAGTTACGGAAATAGATGAATTATTGGTTAAAGCAGGACTTACAGAAATTGAACGAGATATATTAAAATATCATTATGGTTTAAATTATACTGAAGAAAAAGTATTAGAAGAAATTGGAAAAATTTATGGTATTACTAGAGAAAGAATTAGACAAAGAGAATCTAAAGCAATTATTAAATTAAGAAAATACTTGCCAACAACTAAATTTTCTTCTTATTTAGATAATCCCGATAAGGCTCAAGTTCAATTAGCAAAATTGCGTCATTGGCATTATGAACATCCTAAATCTAATGTTGTTTATAATATTGATGTTAATAATTATCCTCTTCCTTCTTCAATAGATGATATACCCAAAAAGTATCGTAAACTTAAAACTATTTATGCAGCTATTCCTGATTATTCTAAAGAAGAAATTAATAAAGCAATTACCTATTTATCGGAAGAAGATCAAAAAATATTTTATTTACGTAATGGTACTGATTTAGATAATCCAAAATATGCTGGTGATATCAAATATTTGTCAGTAAATTATAATAGTGTTGTAGAAAAATTAAAAAAAATCTTAAAAAGATCATATAGAAGTAAAATAAAAACAATTTACGAACATTTTCCTCAATATTCTAAAAAAGATATTGATAAAGCTATTTTAATGTTAAATGATTATGAAAAAGAAGTAATTTTTTATCGTTATGGTCATGATTTAGAACATCCCGTTACAAGTTCTCTTTGGAATGCAAAAGAATATAGCAAAATTTTATATGTTACTATTTTTCAAAAAATTAAAAGAAATATTAATAAAAATAATGATAGGAGTGAAAATAAAAAAATGTTAAAAAAATTATCAATATATGAAAGATTAAGCAGTTATTCAAGAGAAGAAATAGATGCTGAAATAGAGAAATTAAAGCCCAAAGAAAAAGAAATATTCTATTTACGTAATGGTACTGATTTAGATAATCCAAAAAGTTCTTCTGAATTTACTAATAGTATGAAAACAAGATATTATAATATAGTTGACAAAATAGAAAGCAATTTAAAATATCCAAAAAAATTTATAAGAGGCACTATATATTATCAACTTGAATTATTAAATCCTAAATATACTAAAGAAGAAATGGATAAAGCAATTTCGCTATTAGATGACTCTGAAAAAGCAATTATTGTAGCGCGTTATGGCAGTGATTTAGAAAAACCTGTTTTATCTAAAGATAGAAAATTTAGTTATGGTAAACTTAAAATTGTTTTAAATCATATTATAAATATTCTTAATAATATGTTTGATAGTAAAGTAATTAATGAAGAATTAATTGTTTCTCCTAAAAAGCAAATTAAAGAAAAAGAAGTATCAAAAGAATTAAGAGAGTTTTATATAAGAACAATTGAACTTTTAAAACAACCTGTATTTATGAAACTACTTTTAAATTTATCTATAAAAGATGCAATTATTTTAGCAATGATTATTTTAAGTTATTTAGAAAATAGAGAAATTAATTTAGAAGATATAGCTAATTTATTAGAAGTTGATATTAATACTATAAGAAAAGATTATCAAAGAATGCTTATATTGTTTAAAGAAAATATTAATGAATATCTTTTAGGAAAATTAGATAATAGTGATTCTATAAAAAGATAGGTTTTAGTTGAAATTACAGTAAAATCAAGATATAATAAATTTCAAATTTAAGGGGAAGTGACAATTATGAGTAATGACATATGGGAAAAATATCAAGATATTTGGCAAAAATTATATGATGAATATGCCTATGCTTTTACTTATGAAGAATTTAGTAGTCTAATGAAAGAATTTTTAGAAACTATTGTAAAAGTTCCTAATGAAAATTTAGCTAAAGAATATTATTTAAAAGAAGGTAAAAAATATTTATTAAATAAAATTCGTTGTCAATTATCTGCTAATAAAATAAATATTTTATTAAACTATATTAATATTAATATAAATTCTAATAATAATGTTATAACTGAAATAAATAAATTAATAAAATGGTTAGAATCTTTTGATTATCTACCTTCTCCAAATGTTATTATTGATTTAATAGAAAATAGTTCTATATTTAATAGTTTACTAGAAAAAATAGTTAAAAAAAATTTGCCAAAAATTAAAATATATGGTTTAAGTAAAGTTTTTAATAATGATTTAATGGTTCTATTTATAGAAATTTATTGTACTTTAAATAATATTGATTTAATAAATATAAATGAAAATGATGAAAATACTTTAGATGATAATAAAGAAGATCAAACTACAATTAGTGATATTTTAACAGAACAACAAAGAATTTTATCATCTTATGAAGAAGAACAAACTGAACTAAATAAAACTTACTATATAAAAGAGAAAGATAAAGATATACCAGATTATATGCCAACGGGAGCAGATGCTTTTGTTTCAGAAATAAAAAGAAAAGATTTAGAGGTATTAACTAAAGAACAAGAATATGATTTATTAGTTAAAATTAAAAATGGCGATCAAGATGCTTATAAATATTTTTATGAACATAATTGTCGTTTAGTTATAAGTATTGCTAGAAGATATAATAATTCCTATGTTGAATATGAAGATTTATTACAAGAGGGTTGTATTGGTCTAATGATTGCCATAGATCATTTTGAAGTTGAAAGAGGGCTAAAGTTTTCTACTTATGCAACTTGGTGGATTAGACAAACAATTTTAAGAGCTTTAAATAAATATGGTCGTAAAACGGGCATATCTATTAATAAAAATGCTGATTTAATTCAATATAAAAAAAATATTGAATTGTTTACTAATGAATTAGGAAGACGCCCTAATGATACAGAATTAGTGGAACATTTTGGTATGTCTTTATTAGAGGTTCAAGAAAATAATCAATTATTACTAAAAGATTATAGTATTAATCAACCTATTAATGCTGAAGGTGAAGAAGAATTAGGAGACTTTATAAGTGATGATAATAAAAGATTAGAAAATGATTTTATAACTCATAATTTAGTTGATGAGATACAATCTTTATTTAAAAAAGCAGGTTTAACTGAACAAGAAAAACTTATTTTAAATTATCGTTGGGGTTTAAATGGTTTTGAAGAAAAAACTTTATCTGATGTAGGTAAAATATTTGGCTTTACAAGAGAAAGAGCACGTCAATATGAAGGAAAAGCAATAAAAAAATTACGTAAATATGCAGGTATAAAAGATTTTGCTATATATTTAGATAATCCTGATAAAGCCATAGAAAGAATAAAAAAATTGGATGCTTGGCATTTTTACAATCCAAATTCTTATGTTATTTATGATATTGATGTTGATAAAATATCATTAGATGAAGAAAAAATGAAAGAAGCACCTACAATTTCGAAAAGAATTAAAAAAGAGAATTATTTGTATATAGTTCTAAAACAATATGCTAAAGAAGATATAGATGCCGTAGTAGCAACATTATCTAAAGAAGAAAAGAAAATTATCGCTTTTCGTAATGATTATTATAATAATCCAACTATATTTTCACCGTG
>CANPYU010000084.1 GCA_947588665.1 uncultured Bacilli bacterium
CCCAAGGTAATGACCACCTATAATTAAATTAGGCTTATTTTTTAATATATTATCAGTTAAATCAGGTTTGTGAGTTGCCACAATTGTATAACTTGGTTTTATATCCATTTCATCTTTAAAAATTGTTGCAAAATCATCGTTACTAGTAATTCCGACTAATTTAATAGGATTTAAATCTTTATAGAAAATATACTCATAAGAGTTATTTAAAAGTTTAAAACCGCTTTTATCTAAAATGTTTTTATAAGTATCTAAATTACTATTATCATTATCACCAATAATAGCGTATTTATATAAAGTACAATCTAATTTGGAAAATTCTGCAATTATGGAATTAACTTCTTTTTCATTCATTTGATAATTTTTATTTAATAAATCACCAGTATAAATTATAATATCAGGTTTTTGTTCATTTATTTTAGTTACTATTTTAGATATATTTTTTATACCTTGACCATTATATAAAATATCGGAAAATTGCAGAATTTTAAAACCATTAAAAGAATCGGTAATATTTTCACTAGTTATATTATATTCATTTACTTTAAAAAGATTTGGTTCTAAAAAATGACCATCGAGAAAAACTAATATTAAAAATATAATAAAAATAATTAGAAATTTTTTCATAAACTCCCCCCAAAGATAAATAAAACAAAGAGGCAAAGGATATTATGAAACATGTGAATAGATATAGATGTATATATATTATCCGTTTCATAATAAGTACGAGCAAGAAAATAACCTAAAGCAGCATAAGGAATAGCAAATAAAATGTCACCATTAAAAATAACATGAAGTAAGCCAAATATTAGAGCAGATATTAATGATTTTAGATTAATATTAAGGGGTAAATCTTTAAAAGAAGCGCGAAAAACAATCTCTTCGGTAATAGGTGCTAAAAAAATACTTGAAATTATTGAATAAAGTGGTAAACTATTAAACAAAGTTCTATTTTGAATTTCATTTTGGGGCATAGTTTTGGTTATAGAACTTATAAGTGAATTAGTTACTATCATCAAAAGAAAACCAGCAAGATAATATTTAATCATTATATTTAAATATTTAACGAAATTAGTTTTAAAGTCTTGAAATTTTTGATGAAAAATATTTTGATAACAAATGATTAAGACAATACAAGTAATTAATGGAGCAATTAAATTAATGATACTTAAAAACCAAGGATTTTTAAGAAAGGGAATTGTTTTTGGTAAAAAGATAGAAATCAAAAAACTAATACCAATATTTAATCCAAAATAAATAATTATTCCTTTATAAGTATCTATGTATTTTTTAGTATTCATTATTTATACTCCTAACAAAATAAATATAACATAATTTAAGTTTAAGTTCAATTTTAATGTTTTTAATTGAAAACGATAGTAAATAGTAGTAAAATAAATAATAGGTAGGTGGATATATGCAAAGGTTAAAAAAATTGATGTTTGCTGTATTGATTAGTGTGATGTGTTTAAGTTCAGTAAATGCGGCTAGGTCTTGTTCGACAAGTGAAAAAGCTGAGTTAAATAAGATTCTTCCTAATATAAAAGCAAATTATGAAGAAAAGCAAAAAGTTCCTGTAGTAAATGAAAATGAATCTGAAGAAGGTGGATTTACTGATGGGGGTGCTGAAGAACAAGTTGAAGGTGGAATTTATGAAGAACAGATTCAATATTATTTTGATATTGTCGTTACTAATTTAACTGAACAATTTTATTTAGAAATATCTAATAGTTCTGATGATGAAGTTAAAACATTTAACTATAGTGACAGTAAAGATGGCATAGTAACTTATTCTTGGGAATATCTTGATGAAGTTACAACTTTTACGATTAAAGTGTTTACAAGTGATAAAACTGGATGCCCTGGAACTTTACAAAAAACTTTGACTATTAGAACACCAAGATTTAATGAATATTATGATAGTCCTTCATGTAAAGAAGTTCCAGAATTTAATTTATGTCAAAAATATGTTACTTATGGTTCTATGGAAAATGCAGAGTTTGAAAGAAGAATTGAAGAATACATAAATTCAAAAAATATAATTAAAGAAAATCCAGAAAAAGAAGAACAAGAAAAAGCTACTTGGGAAAAAATAAAAGAATTCGTTAGCAATAATAAATATTATTTTATTGGTGGCGGAGTAGTACTAGTAGTTGGTGCGGGGGTTGTAATTGGATTGGTTGTTAAAAAAAGAAGGAGCAATGAGTTATGAGAAAAATAAATAAAATATTATTAATTAGCTTTTTAGTATTAACTTTATTAATTGGAGTTAATAAAGTTAATGCAGTGAGTAAAAATGATAAATTGACTTTTGGCTTTTATCATGGAAATTTAAATAGTAATTTAAGTGCTGGATTATATGCTAATGGTAGTTATTATCAAGCTTATAATTATTATGGTACATTTACTACTGGTTCTAATAAAGGACAACAAGTAAAATTGTATTGTATTGATCCTCAAAGACTTAATAATCGTCGAGGTACTAGGGTGTCTGTTACTCAAGTTGTTGATTTTAATTCTGAAGGAATAAAAAATGGAGCTAAATATTACGGATTAGCTACAATTCTTCAAAATGGTGCTCATACGACTGGTGATGCCAAAAGAGTTTTAGAAACAGATTTAGCTGTTAGAGCCTATACATTTTTTATTTTAGGCTCCGAAAATTTGATTCCTTATAAGGCTGGATGGAATAATAAGGGATCTGCTTTAATGAATTTAGGAAAAGAAGTGGCTGAAGGATACCAAAAAGCTTTACATGACGAATTAGGTATTTCATTTAATAGAGGTGGTTATAACTCAAATGCATATATGACACCAAAAGAAACAAAAAAAACAAAAGAAAGTCCATATATTACAAATGCTAAAACTTTAATAAGACAAGGAATTGAAGCTGCTCTTCAATTTAAAAGAAATGGTGGTATGAATTCTGAAGTCAATGTTAACATTAATCCAAGTCCAAATAATAATGTGGAAGAATTTAAAGCTGAAGAAGAAGAAAAAATATATAGTTTCGCTATAACGCAATTATCTAAACAAGGTAATGGTTATGTAAAAATTGGCAGTAATGATATTGTATGTAATAATTGTGAAAAGTATGGTATTACTATTACTAAAAAAGAATATCTAGATAAAAACAACAAATGGCAAGAATTACCTAAATCGGCAATTGATTTAGCAAAGCTTGTTAATAAAAGCGGAACGGCAAAAATAAAAGTTACATTAAATAAAAAGCTTACTTATGAAGAAACATGTGGTGCATCAATAACTCTTAATTATTTAGTCCCTAGTC
Organism: uncultured Bacilli bacterium; assembly: GCA_947588665.1. The sequence continues at coordinate 3,290 of CANPYU010000084.1, forward strand.
CACTTAATATTCAACTTTTATTTATTAATTTAAGTGGAACAGGTTATCAAAGATATGTTGGTGGTTTAGCAACTGGATCTACTTCTCAAGCAGGTAGTGCTAAAAAACAATATACAGATTCAAAAGTAAATTGCTTAACTGTTCCTTGTGATACTGAAATTGAAACTCCAGCGTGTTCTCCTGATAAAGAAGGTATAGCTAAAGTTACAGCTCCTACGGATGTTAAAAGATGCATTATAGGTAAAGCCGATGATGCTTTTAACCCATATCAAGCAGCAGATGGAATAAATAATAATTATTGTTCTACATATTGTAAAGAAGATTATCAAAAAATTGAATTAAATAGAGCATTAAATGATTTAAAATGTGGTAGTTACTTTAAATTAAAAGCTCATATTGAAGGTAGTCAAGATTGTTACCGGGCTGGCGATTCATCTAATGGAGCTATTAATCATGATCAATTTCTTTTAGATATTACAGAAGCGCAAATTAATTTGGTTGAAGCTTATAATAATTATTTAAAAGCTCAAGCTGCGTTAACGGATTTTAATAAATTAAAAGCCAAAGTTGAAAAAGAAATTGCTGAAACTGAAAAAAATAAATCAGATGAAGAAACAGTAACGAATGAAAATGAAAATACCGAAAACACTGAAGATACAACTGAAAATGACAACAAAGTTGAGGCTGAAGAAAAAGTTTATACAGTAGAAGGTGAATTTGAAGCTCAAGAAGTAGATAAAATAAATGTTAATAGTGGTACAATAACTTTAAAAAAGGAAACATATGACTATTATTATGAAGGAAAAACTATTGAAGAATTAGGAAAATTAATTCAAGATGATTTAGATCAAGCTAATAAAGATTTAGATCCTGCAGCAGTTGAAGGTACTTATCGAGAATTTGAAAATATAATTTCTGCTTATAATGCTTGTGTTACTAATTTAGATAAAGAATTTGCATTCAATCAAAAGGTTATGTGGGAATACACAGAATATACTAGTGATAATTATGTTAATGGTAATTTAAAAGGTAATACAAATCTTAATGATTTGATTCCGGAAGAAGATAGAGTTTTACAACCAATTGGTGAAAAAGTAACGACTAAAGAAGTTAAAGCTTGTACTGGTGAAGTTACCGATCAAGAATATACGCAATGTTCAACTGGATGGGTAGATCCAGAAACAACTTTTAGCACATATACATATACTATTTGTGATAAAAATGGTTGCCGGAATAGTGATAAAATTAGATTATCTACCGCTAAATATGTAAAATTACATATGACAGCATCATTAGATTATGAATCTAGTAATTCATTTAACCAAGTTTCTGGTAGTGGTCCTGTAAGTGGAGCAATAACTTCTAATGGCTCTTACAATAATTTCTATGCTCCTGGTATTCAAACCTCTCCTATTGAAGGTTTACCATTATCTTTAGATTCAGCTGGTGGTGGTATCTTTAAATTAAAAATTAAAGATTTAGGTGAATTTTATAGCAAGCCTAATACATATGGTCGGTTAATTGACTTTGGTGATACTGAAGAAAAGTCTAGTATTGCTTATGTTAGAGGTATAAGTGAAGTATGGAATGGAGAATATACTTGCTATTATAAAAACAATTGTCAAATTCCCGAATGCCCTGATTGTGATTTTGAATGTGTAACCGATGATGGCGGTGAATGTAAATGGCGAGAATGTCCGGAATGTGATACTACTTGTGTTAACTGTATATTTAATTTAGGAAAACTTCAATTAAGTAACAAAACAGTATCTACAAATAACTTTAATTCTGCTAATCGGGAATATGGATATAACTGGAATATTAATACAGATTTAGAAGAATTAGAATTAATTCGCGATAAAGCTGATGAAACTATAAAAGAAATTGAAGATGCAGGTACGACTATATATGATAAAACAACTGACAAAGATTCGAAATTAGAATTTGAAATAACATTAACACCGGATATTACTAATTACATAAGAGATTATAATAAATCGGTAGAAAAAGATGGTGGTTATGGCAATGACTCCTTAACATGCTATAACTATGAAGATGCAAATAATGTTATTTATGAAAAATTGTTCTGTTATAGTGATTTTATTGATTCTTTAATTAATCAATATGGTGAAGATATTTATGTAAAAGATAGTCGAGGATCGGCTGATAATAGAACAACTAATGGCTTATTAAACAATTATGATTATTGGACTCTTTGGACTAAAGAATATGATGATTCAGACCTTGTTGGTGGACCAGCTTGGAAATAAGAAAGGCGTGACAAATAAATGAAAAATGCCTTTTGGACATATTGGTTAATATTACTAGGAATATTTATCGT
>CANPYU010000085.1 GCA_947588665.1 uncultured Bacilli bacterium
TAAGTCCCTAGTTAACGGCCGGGAATCACCACTTTTTTATGCAATAATTAATTGCAATTATATAATATCACATTTATTTTTAGATGTCAAACTTAACATACATGCGAAATCTCTAATTTTATTATCGCCTCTTAACGGCTGGGCAATTCCGCTTTTAAGCAACTTTTTAATTGCATTTAAATAATAACATAATTTTTACTATCTGTCAAATTCTAGAAATTATTAATTTTTAACTAAAGCTTTATCTTTACAATACTGATATACATAATTAGTTGTATAACAATCTTCTAAACTTCGATGTGAACCATATTCTAAATTAAAATATTTTTTTAATGTTTCTAATTTATGATTATAAACATCAGGAATATATTTTTTAGCCAATCTTACTGTATCTATATTTTTATTATTAATCATTTCTAAATTTAATTTTTTTATATTCTCTTCAATAAAAGATAAATCAAAACTTGAATTATGAGCAATTAAAGTTAAATCTTCAATAAAACTAATAAACTCTGGCAATACTTCTTCTATTTTTTTAGCTTCTAATACCATTTTATCATCTATTCCCGTAATATTTGTAATTACCTCAGGTATTGAATTATTAGGTTTAACTAACATATTAAATTCATCTACTAATTGATCATTTTTATATTTTAAAGCTCCAATTTCAATTATCTCACATATTTTTGCATCAAACCCTGTTGTTTCTAAATCAAATACTACATAATCTTTAACTAATTCTTTTTCTTTATTATAATATATCATAAAAAGTTTGCAATTAAATCATACACTTCATCTCTACCCTTTTTAGAAATAGTTGAAAAAGTTATGAATTCCTCCTCTTCTTTTAATTTTAAAGTATCTTTTATTAACTTATTTTGTTTATCTCTTGCATTTTTTTTAACCTTATCAAACTTTGTCGCAATAATTTTAATTTTTAAATTATAATATCTTAAAAATTCATACATCAATAAATCATCTTCAGTTGGTTTATGTCTATAATCAATAAGTAAAAATACACATTTTAAATTCTCCCTACTTTTAATGTATCCTTCAATCATTGTTCCAAATTTTTTTTGCCTTTCCCTACTAACAGATGCATATCCATATCCTGGAACATCAACCAAATAAAAGCGATTATCTATTTGATAAAAATTAAGAGTTTGTGTTTTTCCTGGTTTAGCCGATGTATGCGCAAAATTCTTTCTATTTATAATCGTATTAATAAAACTAGATTTCCCCACATTACTTCTTCCCACAATCAAAAACTCCGGTAAATTATCTATTGGATACTGACTAGTTCTAACTGCAATACTAGCTAAAGTAACATTATTTATCTGCACTTTTTCATCACCTACATCTATTATAGTATATTTTTGCTCTTTTTGCAAACAAAGAGAATAAACTTATATAGATAAGGAGGAATATAATGTTTGGTAATATACATAATTTTCCTCCTAATATAGATCCTCAAGTATTTTCTTTTATTGCGGTTTTAATAGGTTCTGCCTGTGTTGGCGATTACTCTGCCTCTGAACAAAATAGTATTGGTAACTGGCTTATCTTAGTTGGACAATTCATTTTAACTAATGCTGCTCAACAACAATTAATTGAAGGAAGAATTGAAAATAACAATATAAATATTAATAGTAAAGAACATAAAATGGGTGGAAGTTATTTTGCAAATAATAGTAAATCTAATCAAAATCAACGATTAGAAGTAGATTTTCTACTTGATGCAGTTGCTAAAATACAAAAAGAACTAGAAAATATCAAAAACAATCTCCAATAATTCGACAATATACATGTATATTTTTATAAATAATTTCCAAAATATTTATAGAAAGGAGATTATTTATGAAAAATAAATTATTATTACTCTTAATTTTGTTAGCTTTTATTCCCCTTAATGTTCATGCCTCTGGTTCTAGTATAGTTAACAATGAAAATGACTTAAAAGACGCTTTAAAAGATCCTGACATTGATATTATTACTTTAGGTAAAGATATTGATACCCATGAAAAAATCAATATTACACGACCCGTCACAATTGATGGTAATAACAACACCATTAGATATATTGGAACCTTTGGAAGTAACCAAAGTAATGAAAATACAGTTTGGGGTGGAATATATGTTCTACAAGTATATAAAACAACTGCCACTATAAAAAATATTAAACTAACAGGTGGTAATGCAGCCCTTTTAGTTAATGGTTCAAAAGTAACATTAATTGGTAATATTGATGTATCTGGTAATGGTTTTGGTGGTATCGAACTAGGGCAAGGTGTAGGAATTGATGAATTAAATTCTTTAAATATTGATGATGCAACTATCATTAATACTACAGAAAGTGCTAATAAACCCACCCTTTGGGTTCCAAGTGATTCAGATAATGCCCTACTTATTAAGGACGGTAAAAAGCAAACCATCACCAGTGGAGATGAATTAATTCTAAAAGAAATAAATGCCTTATTTAAAGAGACCTTAAATCCCGCAACTACTGATAATATAAACATAGTTATTATATCTTTAATTCTAAGTCTATTTACTTTAAAAATAAGCCTTAAATATTTAAAAAAAGAGTCTTAACGATTCTCTTTTTTAATTAATTTTGCATGCACAGCAATTCTATTACCCTTATAATCTTTACAAGTAGATAAAGTAAGTATTTGATCATTAATATCTAAAGAAGTATTAAAATTAATAGTACTTCTTTTCTTTATCGTATCTATAAATTTTTGATATTCTTCCTCAGTTTTAAAACGCGTAGTAATATAATAACTCTCTTGTGGTATTACATAAACACTAAATATCTGAAAAATCATATCCGAAGTAGGTGTAGATATTTTAATTATATGATGAGATAAATCCTTAAACCAATCTTCCTCAAGTAATAAAGGAAGAGAACCAAACATCGTTTTATTAGTCATTTTATGAGCATAAATAATCGTATTTTTATTCATTGCTTGAAAGTTATTCCGAAAATCAGAAAACACCCATCCTGCAACATTTTTAGTTTTATTAAAGCTATGATTTAAATAAAAATCATTATCTTTAGCTTGCACTACTGGATAATCAATTTTTGTTCCACCCACATTTATCCATGATACTACATCCTCATTTTGTTTCAATAATTTATCGAAATCAACTTGTAAAAATGGCTCATTAATATAATTATAATAAGTATCTTCCTCATCCATTGGAGGATTAACAAATATATCTAATTCTTTATTACTTTCTATTTCTTTTGAAACTTTATTAATACTTTGAATTATCTCTTTACTTTTATATTGATCACTTAAATAATAAACTAATTTACAATCTAATATAATTGTTAAAATTAAAGATATAATAAATAATAATATATATTTTTTCTTATCAAACATATTATCCCTCTTTAATTTTATTTTGGTAAATTAATTATCTATTATACTTTAAACTTAAATTATCTTTTTAGTTTTAACTGCTGTTCCATAAGCAATAACTTCTGCGGCTCCACTCATCACTGCTGCAGAACCATATCTAATATTTATTATTGCATCAGCTCCCAAATTTTGTGCTTCATCAACCATTCTCTTCGTTGCAATTTGTCTAGCAACAACAAGCATATCAGTGTAACCAGCAATTTCTCCACCTACAATCGTTTTCATTCCCGCCATAAAATCTCTTCCAATATTTTTAGATTGCACAATTGTTCCTTTAACAAGCCCTAAAACTTCTGTTATCTCTTCGCCTGGCAAATAATCAATATTTACTAGCTTCATCTTCTTCTCCTCCTTTAATTTCCTTAATTCGGTTTATTAAATTTATAATAATTCCTAAAACCGGTAACCCAAATAATATCATAAAAAATATATATAATATTAAGGGTATTTTATCTGTTTCTGTAAATTCAAAATAAGATATTATTCCTATTAAAAATAAAAACAAAGAACTAAATACTAAACTTGAAAATATCGCCCCTCCTATTTTTTGCTTATGCGTTTTTTTAATTTTTTCCATTACAAAACCTCTTTTTTCTAAAACATTTAAAACTATCGCATATTTAGATATATCAATATCCTCATAATTTTCATTATTATTTACTATTTCTAAACACATATTTTTTATTATTTGATAATTTTTTTCTTGCTCAGTAATTTTCTTAATTCTTTCTTTCATACAAGAAGCAAGGCTTAATTCTTTAGTTTTCAATTTTTTTATTTCTCCCACAGGTACATTTAACTCTCTCAAAAATTTAATTAATCTTAAAGTTCTTATATCATCTTCATCATATTCCCGGTAAGAATTATAATTATTTCTTTTTGGTTTTAATAACCCTTCTTCTTCATAATATCTAATACTTTTATGAGTTAACCCCACGATCGTTGCCACTTCATGTATTTGCATAATTCCTCCTTTCTGTATTCATTATAGGGTATCACCTAAGGTCAAAGTCAATAAAAAAAGAAAAAAGCAGGACAAATATTTCCTACTCTTCCTCTAAATTCTTTTTAGGTTTAATTACTTCTTCGTTACTAACTGTATTATCTTTTAAATCAATTACTTTAGTTCCCGCGACAAAATCATGTAAACCTCTGCCTTCTTTATTAAATAACACCATTAAAACAATAATAACTAATATAGTTGAATCTATTATACTTCCTATATTATATATTTTAAAATAAGTGCTTTTATTAAAACATATTGCAATTAAAGTAAGTACTTTAAATATAACACTATTTAAAATAAAAGCTCTAATAAAATAATTATATAACTTTAATTCTTTATCTTTATTACTAACTACTTTTAATCCTAATAACTTTTTACCTAAAGTCTGCCCTTTAGTATAATAAGCAAAAACCCCAAAATATAAAAATACAATTATTATTTCTCCAATTATATAAACATATCCATTTTTATTCATAGTATAACTATACTGTGAAGTTTCTTTATTAAACTCCTTAATATCAATTTCTTTTTCATAATATTTTTCTAAAACTTCATTATATTCTTCTGATGCCTTTATATATTTATCATAATGAGGATTAATAAAACTTATATATAATAATGCCGTTCCAATAAAAGTAACTACAAATAAATCAATAAAATATGCTCCTATTCTCTTTAAAATGCTACTTGCTTTCATTTCTTCAACTCCTAATTTAATTATAGTCTTTTTTTAAATTAAAGTAAAGAAAAAAGAATGAAATTAATCATTCTAGTTTTTTTAGTTCTTCAAGAGATAATCCTGTTATTTCATGAATATCATTGATGTTCATTTTTTTAGTTAGCATATTTTTGGCTATTTCTGTAGTTTTTTCTATGCTTCCTTCTTCAATTCCTTGTTGATAGCCTTTTCTTATTCCTTTTTGTTCGGCAATATAATTAGCCCATTCTCCAAATATCTTTTTGGTTTGTTCATCATTTACATAATTTCGACACCAATTATGTAACTCCATTAACAACTCATCTCCTTTGGCTATATTCTCTCTTTCTTCTGCACTCTTTGCTCCTATAAATCTTAACCATCTTTGTTGTAAGTTATTTTTATCATATACCATCTCTCTTGC
>CANPYU010000086.1 GCA_947588665.1 uncultured Bacilli bacterium
ACCTTTACCTTGACGATATTCATATTTAACAATTGCTCCAGCGTTTTTAGCTATTTCATCAGTATGATCTGTTGAATTATTATCATAAACATAAATATCAGCATCAGGTAGGGCTTTTTTATAATCTTTGATAACTTTTTCAATTGTTTTACTTTCATTATAACAAGGTATTAATACTGCAATTTTCTTCATTTTTTACATCCTTTCTTCCTTATTATTTATTATCCATAAATATATGGCAACTAAAATTGGTATCGCAAATGTATAACCTAAAGTATATCTAAAATAAGTATTAACTGGAGATGCTACACAAACAAGAATTAAAGAAACTACTGGGGTTAAATAAATTAAATATTTATATTTCTTTTCTCGCATAATGAATGCCCACATTAACATACATAACCAAGTACAAAAGCCAATGCTTACAATACTACCCAAAATAGGTATGTAAGGGAATGCTACTGCATAATTACTTAAAGCGTTTCTAAAACCGTCTAAATTATTGTAATGATAATCAATACCATCTTCACTTAATCTAGTATCATAACTATAGTATACGTACCATTTTTTTGCATCAGGGTAGAAGTAGCCATATGTATTATTAAGTGTTGCTTCAATATAAACATTTGGATGTTTTATTAAACCATGCATCCATGCTTTAAAATAATTTTTTAAATCTTCTTTTGTTGCATATTTATTATATTTATTTTTAACTGGATCTGATTTTTCTGGATCATATCTTTTCGCTAAAGTATTAAAGGTTAAAATTTTATCAATAGCATTTTTATCTTCTAAACTTATATCATCAGGATAATATTTTGCATATCTTGCAGTTTGTTGAAAAGGAATTGACAATACCTCTCTAATGCTTCCCGGAGTAATTTTTAAACTAGGTAATAAAATATGTTCAAAACTATAATAAGAAATAACTGGTATTAAAAGTGTTATTAATAATTTAAAACGATTTTTTTTATCAATAATTAGTAAGAATGGAAATGACATTAATACTAAATATATACCATTGTTTCTAAATAATGTTATAAATAACATTACAATAATTATTTCTTTTATATTAATTTTGTTATTAGCATATCTAATAAATTCAAATAATTTAATGATATAAAATATTACTAGTATAGCAAATATGACATCTTTTAAAGTAGACATACCATATAAAGGATAGATAGGTACAAACATATAAATTAATAATGATACTATTCTAAACCATATTGGTGTATTTAATTTTTTCATATAAGATATTGTATAACTTAAAAGAGTTATTAAGAATAAAGTTTGTAATATGCTATAAATAAATATACCAAAATTTTCAGAACCAATTGTTTTACCAAAATAAGTAAGACCTCCTAAAATAACAGTATGAAGTACAGGGTGATGATTAGTAATTGTCACATTTTCATCAAGCATAACACTATAATCGTTATATTTAGTAGGTATGCCATAAAATTGTTTAATTTGATTAGATGGGTCTGGCGATAAAATACCAGGATAAAAAGCAATAATATACGGAAGATAACAAATAAGTAAAATAATGAACGTACTTATAAATGGGTGTTCGTTGAAAATAAAATTAAATGCTTTATTTTTAGTAGTACTTTCTTCTTTACTTTTTATTTTTATGTATTCATACAAAAGATTAATACTAGCATTGAAGAAAATAAAATAACCAATAAATATTACGATTGATATAAGAAATAATTTAGTACTGCCAAATATTAAATTCCAACTATTAGTAACATTATAACTATAACCTATAATCATAAATAAAGAGAATAAAATAGCAAGTATTATAGTAGTATAATGAGTTTCTTTTTTTTGAAAATAATATTTTCGATATAAAAAGTAAAAAAATAAACCTTGAATTAGTAATGCAAATGTACCAAATTTAAAAGGACCATTACTTTTTATAAATATTTCTAATTCGGAAGAACTAACACCTGTAGTTAAATTATCAATATTTAAAACATTTATTGAAAAAGCTACAACAGTTAAAATAGCCATAATAATTAACAATATTTTTTTTAATATCTTTTTTGTTTCCATATATTTCCTCTGTATAAGAATATTATATTATTTTTCCTATTTTATTGCAAATTTTTATTATTTTTAATAAATTCAAAAATAATATTGGCAAACATATATTCGCAGTAGTATAGTTAATTTACATTTAAACTAGATAGGGGGGAATTGGTATGAATAGTTTAACTGTAAATGACAAAAATATAACAAATATGATTTATGAAATCAGAGGTAAACAAGTAATGCTAGATAGTGATTTAGCTATACTTTATGAATGCAAAAATGGAACAAAATCTATTAATTTAGCAGTAAAAAGAAATGTTGATAAGTTTCCTAATGATTTTTATTTTCAACTAGACCTTGAAGAATTTAAAAAATTGCGGTTTCATTTTGAAACCGCAAACTATAATATGATAAGAATGCTGCCTTATGTTTTTACAGAGGAAGGTGTAGCAATGTTAGCATCTGTTTTAAGAACTAAAGTAGCAAATGAAGTAAGTGTTGGAATAATGCGTTCTTTTGTTATGATGCGTAAATATATTTCTAATGAATTAATTGAGCAAAAATTTATTAATAAACAAGTATTAAAAAATACAGAAGATATAAAATTATTGCAAGAAGATGCATACTCTAAGATATTAGATATAATAAAAGAAGCAAAAAAAGAATTAATCATAATAGATAATTATGCAGATAAAAGTATGTTAGATATGATAAGAAAAGTAACAATAAATGTAACAATAATATGTAAAGAGAATTGCTTATTAAAAGAAATAGATATCGAGAAATATAAAGAACAATATAATAATTTAAAAGTAATATATAATAATACATTTCACGATAGATATATTATATTAGATAAAAAAGTAATATACCATTGTGGTACATCATTAAATCATATAGGTAGCAAAACATTTTCAATTAATAAGTTAGAAGATGAAGAATTGAAAAAAGAATTTATTCAAAAAATAATAAAAAGATTTAATTTGTAAGTAAAAAATTTAATTTAATCTTTTAGAAATATATGTTATAATTTATAAAAGGTGGTGGCTATGGAAGATACAATTTATATTTTTGGTCATAAAAATCCTGATACTGATAGTGTTTGCAGTGCTATTAGTTTATCTTATTTACAAAATGAATTAGGATATAAAACAGAACCAAGAATACTTTCTAATATAAATGAAGAAACGAAGTATGTTTTAAAAAGGTTTAAAATTGCTGTTCCAGAAATATTAAATGATGTAAAATTACAAATAAAAGATATTAACTATCATAGAGATTTTAAAATAGATAGTCATGAATCTGTTTATAATGCCTTTTTTAGAATGCAAGAAAATAATATGAGTACTATTCCGGTTGTTGATAAAAATGACCATTTTATCGGTGCTTTTGCTATGAAAGATATTGCCAAAAAAGAAATACTTGGTGATAATACACATTTAAAAACTAATTATGAACATATTTTAAAAACAATTGATGGTAAAGAAATACTTAAATTTGATGATGAAATAGAAGGGGATTTAATTAATATAGCTATTCGAAGTACATCTTTTTATAATCAAGATTTATTTTATAAAAATACTATATTAATTGTTGGCGATCGCCATTCTATCATTGAAGATGCCGTTAAAAAAGGTGTTAAATTAATTGTTATTACAACTAATCATAAGATGAAAGAAGAGCATTTGGAAATAGCTAAAAAGAATAAAGTTAATGTTATTTATACTAATAAAACTTCATTTGATACGCTTCTTACTATTGGATTTGCTAATTATATTGAAAGTTATCGTTATACTAAAGATTTAGTTTGTGTTAATGAAACATTAGATATTAGTGATTTTAATGAAATTATTAATAAATCAAGACATAGTTATTATCCAGTTATAGATAATAATAATAAATGTTTAGGATTAATAAAGTTATCAGATTTACGTGATAGAAATCCTAAAAAAGTAATGCTTGTTGATCATAATGAAATAACTCAAAGTGTTGAAGGATTAGATGAAGCTGAAATTGTTGGAATAGTTGATCATCATAAATTAGGAACGCTTGGTACTAATCAACCAATAAATTTCCGTAATATGACAGTTGGTAGTACTTGTACTATTGTTTATCAGTTATATAAAGAAAATAAAATAAAAATGCCATTAGAAATCGCCTCATTATTACTTGCTGGTATAATATCTGATACATTGTTACTTAAAAGTCCTACAACAACTAAAATAGATGAAAAAACATTAAATGAATTAGTTAAAATAACGGGAATTAATGCCGAAAAATTAGCAATGGAAATGTTTAAAGCTAATGATGCTATTAAATCAAAATCATTAAAAGAAATAGTATATATGGATTTTAAAATATTTAATGTTGATAAAAAGACTATTGCTGTAGGTCAAGTAACGACTTTAAATGCTAAAGCAATTATTAAGCAAAAGAGTAGTTATATTAGATTTTTAAATAAGGAAAGTGAGATTCACGATTATGATGTTATGCTTTTTGCTATAACTGATATATTTAAAAATGGTTCATATTTTATCTTTAATGAAAAAGGTAAAACTACTTTAAAAAATGCTTTTGGAGAATCTTTAGAACAAGGTGATTTTATTCCTAATATAATTTCGAGAAAAAAACAAATTGTTCCACCAATAATGAATGTTTTGAAATAGACTAGTTTATTACTAGTTTTTTTTATAAATGTTGCATTTTTGTTTGTTTTATACTATAATATCGAGCTAAACAAAGGGGATTTGTGTTGATATGACGAAAGAATATTATTTAAAATTAATTTATATTTATGAAAAATTAATTCAAATTTTTTGTATTTCACCTTTTAAATATGCTTTTTCTAAAGATGAAAATAAGAATATTAATCGAGAAATATTAGATTTATATAAAAAATATTTACAACTATTAATAAAATATCAATCAGCAATACCTTGTTTAGAAAATGATAATAAACTAAAAAATGTTAGTTGTTATTTATATGCTTTAGACTTTAATATTCCAACTATTTTTAAAAATGTTTATGAAACTTTATTTCCTTGGTATTTTGGAGCAGATCCTGGCGAAATAAGTGGTTATGATGCCTTTAATGAAAATGATAGTTGGACTGAATCAGGACTTTTAGATAGATTATATGCTGATTTAGATACTCTTAAAATAAAATCATATCATAGTACAATAAATTCTTTA
>CANPYU010000087.1 GCA_947588665.1 uncultured Bacilli bacterium
TTTGTATACTTATTAACATTTAAAAAGAGAGTTTTCAATTATTTCTCTCTATCTGGCTGTAAATACTAACAATATTTTCCTCAAAAATATAAGCATAATTAATTATCATACCATCCAAATAAGGCGTTACAATATAAGTAAATGTATCGGCAATAATATAATCTACAGCAATTGTAAAATAAATATAAGATCCCTTTTCAGTTTGTTCAAAATCATTTAATTTATAAAATTTATCATTAACTGTTAAACTTGAATTAGCTATATTAACTTCTTTATTAACTCTTAAAATAATTTTAAAACTTTTATTTAACTTATAATCATTTCTTACCGTAAGAATATCACTATTGTTATTATTTTGAATATTAAAATCTAAATTATATTCATCAATATCAACTACATTCGCATTACTTATTTTTTTACCAAATACATTCCAAACAGGAATTGATAAAGTAACCATTATTAATACGACAAAAATTTCGATAATTTTACCCCTTATTAATCTATCGACTAAATTATTAACCAAAACATTTCCCCCTTAACTTGAGCCCTATTATAACAAAGTAATATAACGTTGTCAAATTAAATTAGCATCAAGTTTTCTAGTCATTTTACCCCTGATATATAAATATTATATCATATTTTTAATCTATTGTCAAATTTGTGTCAAGAAATTACTTTACTACAATATTAACAATCTTCCCTTTTATAACAATTACTTTAACTATTTCTTTACCATCAATATGCTTTTTAACATTATCATTATCTATTGCTTTAGCTTTAATACTTTCTTCATCTTCATCTACTTTAATTGTAATTTCTCCTCTAAGTTTACCATTAACTTGAACTCCAATAGTAACCTCATTATCAACCGTCTTTTCTTCATCATATTTAGGCCACTTCATTGCCGCGATATGTGTCGTATAACCAATTTCTTCATTTAATTCTTCTGTAATATGTGGTGCAATAGGATTTAATAATACAAGTAATGTTTGATAATCTTTTTTAGTTATTTCTTTTTTGTCTTCATAAGCATTTGTAAGAATCATTAAACTAGATACTGCTGTATTATATTTCATTGTTGCTAAATCATTAGTTACTTTTTTAATAGTTTTATGAATAATACTTTCTAAATCTTTTGAATATTCTTCATTATCTATAACTTTATCTTTAAGTCTTACTATTCTATCTAAAAATCTTTTACAGCCCTTTAAACCAAAATCCGACCATGCAGCATCTTTTTCATAATCCCCAATAAAAAGTTCATAAGTTCTAAGAGCATCTGCCCCATATAATTTAACCATATCATCAGGATTAATAACATTTCCCTTACTTTTGCTCATTTTCTCCCCATTAGAGCCTAAAATCATCCCATGAGCAACTCTCTTTTTAAATGGTTCTGGTGTCGGTACTAATCCTTGGTCATAAAGGAATTGATGCCAAAATCTTGCATAAAGTAAATGTCTTGTCGCATGTTCCATTCCTCCATTATAATAATCTACCATTCCCCAATATTTAAGAGCATCCTGTCCCACAAACTCTTTATCATTATGAGGGTCCATATAACGAAGCCAATACCAACTAGAACCCGCCCAGTTAGGCATTGTATCAGTCTCTCTTTTCGCCATTTTTCCACATTTAGGACAAGTAGTATTAACCCAATCTGTTATATTAGCAAGTGGTGACTCTCCTGTATCAGTAGGTTCATAATGCGCCACTGTTGGTAGCAAAACCGGAAGTTCTTCTTCTGGTACAGGCACCCATCCACAATCTTCACAATAAATCATTGGAATAGGTTCACCCCAGAATCTTTGTCTTGAAAATATCCAGTCTTGCAAGCGATAATTAGTCGTTTTCTTACCAACTTTTTTCTCCTCCAAAAACTCCAACATTTTCTTTATCGCATCTTCTTTATTTAAACCATCTAAAAAACCAGAATTGATATGTATACCATCTAAAACAAAAGCTTGATTTGAAATATCACCTTGAATAACCGGCACAATTGGAATATTAAACTTTTTAGCAAAAGCATAATCTCTCTCATCATGAGCTGGAACCGCCATAATTGCTCCCGTTCCATAACTTGCCAAAACATAATCACTTATATATATTGGTATTTCTTCATCATTTACAGGATTAATTGCTACTAATCCCTCTATTTTAACACCCGTTTTATCCTTTGTTGCATCTGTTCTTTCAATTTCACTTTTTTGTTTAGCCTCTTCCTGATATTTTTTAACTTCTTCAATATTTTTAATTCTATCCTGATATTTAGTTAAAAAAGAATGCTCTGGTGACATAACCATAAAAGTTACTCCAAATAAAGTATCACATCTAGTTGTAAATACTTTTAATACATCATCAGTATCTTTTAATTTAAAATCTACTTCGGCTCCAATACTTTTACCTATCCAATTTATCTGTGCAGTTTTAATTTTTTCTTCAAACTCAGTATCTTTAAGTCCATCAAGTAATCTATCCGCATAATCACTCATTCGAAGTATCCATTGCGATTTCAACTTTTTAGTTACAACTGCCCCACATCTCTCACAAACTCCTCCGGCAGCATCTTCATTAGAAAGCCCCGTCTTACAATTAGGACACCAATTTATTTCTTTTTCTGCTTTATAAGCCATACCCTTCTTTACAAATTGTAAAAACTGCCATTGAGTCCACTTATAATATTCTGGGTCAGTTGTTGCAAATTCTCTTGACCAATCAAAAGACATTCCTAACGCTTCAATTTGCCCTTTAAAAGTTTTAATATTCTCTTTTACGGCATCTGCTGGATATATATGATTTTTAATCGCATATTGTTCAGCTGGTGCCCCAAAAGCATCCCAACCCATTGGAAATAATACATTAAAACCTTGTAACCTCTTCATTCTAGCCATCGCATCTAAAGCGGAATAACTTCTAACATGTCCTACATGTAAACCCGAGCCACTTGGATATGGAAACTCTACTAAAATATAATATTTTTCTTTATCTCCCCCATTTTTAGCCTCAAAATAATGCTTATCAGCCCATATTTTTTGCCATTTCTTTTCTATTTCTTTTGTATTCATCTATTTTTTCTCCTCCAATTTTTTTAAATGTCTTCCATATAATTCATATAAAGAATAAATTAAACTAAATAATAAAACAAACGCGATTAATAATTGAAATACTATAGGTATATCAAGTAACATAACCACACTTGATACAAATGAAATAATAAAACTATTAATAATTGCAATCCAAAATATTACTCTATCTTTATTTAATTTTTTCTCTTTTAAATTAAATTTAATAATTAAATAATCTAATTCTCCAATAGATTTAATCTTTTTACTTTTACCCTTTTTATTTTTCCCTTTATTATTAATTAATTTTAATTTTCTTTTATTAACTAAATAATAATCTACTAAAAACACCACCAGCATTAAACCTACAAATAAATATAAAGTTTTTAAATAATCCATAATCCTCCTTTAAACTAAAAAAAGGTCATACCTAAGGGCGAAAATTCCGCGGTACCACCTTTATTTGTATCTTTAATAATCCATTATGGGAGATTACCCCTAATACTCTAAAAAGCAAGTTCATAAATTTTTATTACTTGACTTCCACCATCTCAAGCTCGCTTTAAATAAACTTTTTATTACTACTCTTTTCTTCCACGTATTTCCTATATTCTACTAAATTTCTGAAATATATTCAAGTAATTTTATAAACATTTTAATAAAAGTATCACTTAATCCTTTTCTCTTTAACTTCCTTATTTCAATTCTCTTTTTATTAACTTCCATATTACTAAACATAATAGAGGCTATTTTCTCTTTTAAATTAGTATTAATCTTAGCATCACTAATAATTGAATTAATATCCTCATTAATAAGTCTTACGGCATCTATTTCAATATCTTTTCCCTTACAATTAATAGTAAGCTGACAAGTTGTAGGGATTTTCTTAACTTCCACGATAAAATCTACATCATCGGCATATGCTTCTAAAGGTATTTCTTCCCCATTAATATAAGCTTTAACATCTTCTGCTTCTCTTGTATTTCTAAATCTAATTTTATAATTACGCATCTTAGGAATAATACCCGCTTTACCTTCAATTGGTCTAATAATTAAAGTATAGTTATTGGCCAGATAATTATAATCTATCGCCGTTACTATATAATATCCCTCTTCTTGTAAATTAGAATATCCATCATCTTCATACAATTTATAAATGTTACTACGTCCCGGAAAAACATGTATCTCCATTGAAACAGGCGGATTAGTATCATTAATATTTTTAGGAAGTATAGCAAGAGGAATAATCGCTCCACTTTTAGCAAAAACCGGATAATCATCATCTTTATAAAAAGCTACATATCTTCTATTCCCCGGAAATTTCTTTCCTGTTTTAAAATCATACCAAGTTCCCTTTGGCAAAAATATATGTTCAACACATCTATTCATAACATTATCTTGTTTTTTAGTAATTGGTTTAACCAAAAACTCACTTCCAAAATAATATTCATTTTTATATGCTGGTTCATCATATATTTCAGGATAGCTATAATATAAAGGTTGTACTAAAGGTAAACCAGTTTTATGATATTTATAATTTTCTGTATATAAATATGGTATTAATCTATGTCTTAAATTACAATAAAACTTTGCAATAGTATATGTTTTAATATCCCAAGCCCAAGGTTCTCTCTTGTAATAATGCCCCCGTTCCGATGCAAACCTAAATATTGGACTAAAACAACCAAGCTCTACATATCTAACATATAGCTCACTGTCTTCCATTCCCCCTTTAAAGCCTCCAATATCATGACTCCACCAAGAAACACCTATATTTGATGCACTAGAATTAAAAGAAGGTAAATAATTTAAAGTATCCCAACTAACACTCGTTTGTCCCGAATAATGTATACCATTTAAATGCGGAGCAATATTTGAAGCTCTACTCATTAAATTAGCTCTTTTGCGATTATCTTTTTTATAATTCCAAAAGTGATAATGATTAAGGGCTCTTAAACTTGCTAAATCTTTGTTATAGTCAAGCCAATAAAAATCTACACCCAAACTATCAAGTGGTTTAATTAGATGGGTAAAATAAACAGCCATAAAAGTTTTATCAAAAGCATTAAAAGGAATATTTCTTGTGTTAATAAGACCGAGTTCAGTTGATATAGTTCTAAACTTTTCTTCATGCTCTCCAATTCCTTCAAAAGGGTCAATATTAATA
>CANPYU010000088.1 GCA_947588665.1 uncultured Bacilli bacterium
ATAATTATGCCCAAATTAGTTAGAGGAGCAAAAATAGCACTACGGGTACCAATTACAATGCGGGTTTCTTTATTTAATATTTTAACATATTCATCATATTTTTCAGTTTTAGATAAACCGGAATGAAGAATAGCAACATCAGAGCCAAAATAAGCATAAAAGATATTTATTATTTGCTCGGTTAAGCTTATTTCCGGTACTAATAATAAAGCAGTTCGACCATTTTTTAGAACTTCTTTAATTAAATTGATATAAATAAGAGTTTTACCCGAGCCTGTTACTCCATGAATTAAAAAGGTTTCGTTGTGGTTAAAACTTTTACAGATATTATCAAATACTATTTGTTGTTCTTTAGTTAAATTTTTTTCTTCCACGTTTTCTTTTTCTTTATTTAAACGATATACTTTTTCTGAAATAATTTTAATTAAATTTAATTTTTCTAATTCTTTTAAAGATGAAGTATTAAATTCTTTTTTTAATACTTTTTTTTCATTTAGAAGTCTTTTTAATATTTCTACTTTATCACCTTTATGGGTAGTGAGATAGTTTGCTATGGTTTCATTATTGGCAGCTAAAATAACATATTTTTCATATTTATCATAACTCTTTTTTTGGTCTTTTATTTTTAAGGCACTCGGAAGCATAGTTTGATAGGCAGTAATTAAATTACATAAAGTACAATCTTTTAAATATTTACCTAATTCTAATAGCTCATGATTTAATATTAAAAATTCATCTTCAATAGTAGATATTTCTTTTAATTCATAAGAATTATCATATGTATCGGTAAGCTCTAGAACAAAACCATGAACTAAACGATTACTAAAAGGCACTAAAACTTTCATGCCAACTTTTATTTTACTTTTTAAATTGTCAGGTACTTGATAAGTAAAGGTTTTATCTAAAGTTTTAACAGGATACTCAATAAGACAATTAGCATACATTTTAGGACCTCCTTATATAATAATTATATCAAAAAATTAAGATTTGTCATTTATTATATTGTTAATTTTAGTTATTAAAAGATTTATTATGAATTCTTCTTCAAGTTTATTAAGAGAAAAAGTTTTAGCTCCAGCATGATTTAGAGAAGCACCACAGTGATAGATAGTTTTTTTATCTAGTATCAAATAACGGTCATGAAAAGAAGTGCTGTATATAATTTTTAAATTATGATATTCTTCTTGATATTTTGTTATATCTAATGGTTTTAATTTATTATTGTTTTTAGTTATTAGAATAACATTTATTTTGAGGTTTTTAATCATGTCTAAGACTGTTTTATCGGCATAATTATCAATAATTATTAATTCTTCTTGAGCTTTATTCATGATATCTATAAGTTTAGAATAAGCATCATATATTTCTCCTTCAAAAAAGATAGTATTTATTTCTTCTTTGTTTTGGAATTTTGAAAAAGCCTCTTTTAATAATCTTATATCTTCACGATTTTTAAATATTAATTCTTTTAAATATTTTTGCTCTAATAATTCACTAGAAATAAATCTGCGCATATTAATAAAAGCATTTACTATACTAATGCTTGCTTTTACAGCAACGTCACTTTTTAAAATTCCGGCAAGCATAGTAACTCCATATTCAGTGTAGACTAATGGTAAATATCTTCTACCACCATAATTTTTTAAACTTGAGGTGAAAATTTTGCACCTCAAGTTGCTGTATTCTTCTTCTGTTAATTTAAAACAATAACTTTCGGGAAAACGAGAAATATTATTTTTTACATTGCGGTTTAATTCCTTAGTGGTATAACCAAAAAGAGTAGCAATATCTTCATCAAGCATTACTTTTAAGCCTCTTATTTCATAAATCATATCTTCAATTTTTACTGATTTTTCGGGCTTTATTAAAGAAATATTATTATTTTCTGAAATAAATTTTTTTAAAATATTTTTAGTTATTATTTCTTTATTTGGAGTTTTTAAAATAGTATTTAATACTTCTATTCCCTCTTTAGTGAAGACGTATGGTAGATATCTTCTTCCACCATAATTTGTTAAACTTGAGGTGACATTTTGGCACCTCAAGTGCTCATATTCTTCATTGGTTAATCTAAAATATGAATTATTTATAAACTTGTCTTTATTTCTTTCGACTTGTCTATTTAAATATTTTGTTTCATAATTGTACGCGGTAGCTAAGTCACTATCTAAAACTACTTCTTTTTCTCTTATATTATAAACTTTAATACTAATAATTTTTTTATCATTCATCACAAAACCTCCTAAAGATTATTTTTAGCCCTGTTTATTCTAATTCCATTATAACAAACAAATGTATATATGTCAAATTTAAGTATTAAAAAAAGATATAATTTCTTATATCATTTTAAAGGATAGCATCTAGGCTAAAATTGCGACTGCGAAGAGTACCCCCTTGAGTGTCATAACAATCATTAATGATAAAGAAAGCATTTTCATCGATGGCTAAAATAATTTCTTTAAACATATAGTAATCATTTGTGGGAACAGCACACATTAATAAGTCTTTAGTTTCATTGGAATAACCACCTTTGGCTTTTAATATGGTAACACCTAAGTGCAAATCTTTTATGATTACTTCTTCTACTTCTTTTACTTTGGAAGTTTCAATAATAAATAATTTACTTTTAGATATACCTATAATCATCCGGTCGACAATAAGACTAGAAACATAAAGAATTATTACCGCGTATATTACTTTATTAATACCTAGTATAGCCCCACCAAAAAGAATAATAACAAGATTACTGATAAAAGTTGCTCGACCTTCAGGCATATGTAAGTATTTAACCATAATATTCATAATAATGTCTGAACCACCAGTATTATAACCCATTTTATAGATAAGACCACTGGCAAAACCATAAAAAATACTGGTACAGGCGATGGTGGTGATATAATCTTCAAAGATTAGATATTCGGCAAGCAAATTACTAAGAGGAAGGGTAAAAGTAATCATAAGAGGATATAAAATACTTCCGACAATAGCAGGTTTAGTTTTTTTAAAACCTAAAACTATAAAACTTATGAGCAATAAAATAGCACTGGAGATATAAATAAATATTTGAGTGTTCCAGCCCCATAGTTTATTAAAAATAATCGCAAGACCACTGGTGCCTCCAATAACTAAATCGTTGCGAACAAAAAATAAATTATAATTTAAAGCAAGTAAAAATACACCGAAAATCATAAAACAAGCCCGAGGTATGCGATTTTTGTTAGTTACAATTTTTAATATTCTTTTTAGGTCCATTTAGTTTCCTACTTTCTATTAAAATAATAAAATTATTTTATTTAATTGTCAACATAAATTAGAAAATTAGTCATATAAATTTATGGAGGTGGATTAAATGAATGGTAATTTTTTTAGTAACCCTACTTTTCCCTCAAATAATAATATTTCAACTTTAGAAAGCCCACCGGGAAATATTAATTTTAGTAGTACGGCTAGTTTACCGATGGAACAAAGCTATATTGAAAATATTTTGAGACTTAATAAAGGGAAGAAAGTTAAAGCTTATTTTTCTTATCCAGATTCTAATGAATGGCGAGATAAAACTTATGAGGGAATAATTGAAGAAGCTGGACGTGACCATTTAATTATGAGTGACCCTAAAACGGGAGACTGGTGGTTACTTAGAATGATATATTTAAATTTTGTTACTTTTGAGGAAAGAATAAATTATAACCATGATTATTCTGAAAAAACATTCTAGGAATGCGTATAGTTTATAACTATTAATTAAAATAATTTTTAAATAATAATTTTTCGGCTCCTAAAATAGAAGATGCGCCATGCCCCGGATAAATCGTTATATCATCGGGGTATTTTTTGATTTTTTCAAGACTATTTAACATATCTTCTACATTTGATGTTTCTAAGTCACAACGGCCACAGGTATGATAAAAGATAAAATCGCCGGTGAACATTACTTTTTCAGATTCAAAATAAAAAGTTAGAGAATCACTGGCATGTCCAGGAGTTTTTATTATTTCATAGCCAAAATTATCATCAAAAGTATTATGTTTTAAATGATAGTATTGTTCTAATTCTTTTAGAGCACCAACATGGTCAAAATGATGATGAGTTACTAATATTCCTTTAACTTGATAAGATTTACAGGCATCAATAATAATACTCGCATCACTCGCGGGGTCAATTATTAAACAAGCATTTTCTTTTATTACTAAATAACAATTTGTAAATAAGGGACCTAAAACTAATTTTTCTATTTTCATATTATCACCTTATTTAATTCTATCACAGTTAAGTTAATATTCATAGTTTTAGTTTAGTTTTGTCAAAGAATTTATTTTGGAATTTTATTTTTAGGGGTTTTATGTTATACTTATATTAAGGTGATTTGTATGCTTTGGATTTCTATTTTGCTTATTATAGTTATAATTGGATGTTTGGGAGGAATTTTTTATATAACAGCTTTTAATAAACTTAATGATTTAAAAACTAAAGTACATGAAGCAGAATGTATTATTGATGAAAATTTAAGAATTAAATATGATAGTTTGATTAGAATTAGTAATAGCCTAAAAAATAAAAGTAAAGAAAATAAAAATTATTTTAAAGAATATGAAAAACTTAATGAAATGAATATATCAAACTTTGATATGGATAGAAAACTTAATGAAGGATTTACTATTATATTAAAGATGCAAGGTGATTTAGGATTAGACGATGATGATGAATTAAATGAGGAATTAGAAAAAATTAGAAGATTAGATGAAAAATTATGTGCCGCGAAAAATTATTATAATAAAAACACTAGTTTAGAAAATGCGATGATTAGACGTTTTCCTACTAATGTTATTGCAAGAATTCATAAATTTAAATTAAAATTATTCTTTGATGGTAAAGATATGGATGATGAAATTATAGATGACTTTAAAATTTAGGCATTTTTTTAATAAAATAGATTGAAGTATTTTAACTCCAATCTATTTCTTTTAAACCATTCTTTTTTAAAAATTCATTAGTTTTACTAAAGGGTTTAGAACCAAAGAAACCATAACGAGCTGAAAATGGGCTAGGATGTGGACTAGTAATTATTAAATGTTTAGGATTAGTTATTAAAACCGCTTTTTCTTTAGCAAAGTTTCCCCATAAAATAAAGACAACGGGTTCTTCTTTTAAGTTTAATACTTTAATAATATAATCGGTTAAACGTTCCCAGCCTAATTTACGGTGAGAGGCAGGAGTATCTTTTACTA
>CANPYU010000089.1 GCA_947588665.1 uncultured Bacilli bacterium
CCCTTACAAATTCATCTTCACTATCATGAGAATAATCCGCATTCATCTCCATAGGTAACTTATAAAACATCATATGCTCTGGAGTACATTCTACAATTTTTCCTGTTTTAGTTGTTATTTTTACAACTCTACCTTCATAATTGCTTTCTATTAATTTTTCTGCAACCTCAAAATTAGTTTTACCAAAACCAACTCCACTTAAAATTAAATCTCCATCTTTTACATTCTCAATCGCTTTAACCCCATCTGAGGTAACAACTTTTGTTCCTGGTATTAAACATTGATTAACATCTCCCACTACAAATATATTTTTATGTTCATCTGCAAGCATCTTACTTAATTTATATTGTACTTCATTTGTATCTTGATACTCATCTATTAATATATATTTATAATGATCTTGATACTTTTTTAAAATTTCACTATTTTCTTTAAATAATTTAACAGGTAAAGAAAGTAAATCATCAAAATCCACACTGTTGTTCCGTCTCAAAACTTTTTCATACTCTTGATATATTGGAATAACTTGTTTTTCAATCGCTGTTACAAAAAACTTATCAATTTCCATATCTGTTAATAATTCATTTTTAATAAAACTAATTTTATTTCTAACATAATAAGGACTTATTTCTTTTGGGTCAACATTTAAATTTTTCATAATCCTTTTAATCAAACTTAAAATATCTTCACTATCAATAATTGTAAAATTCTTAGCCATACCTAAAGATTCTAAATTTTCTCTAATTACTTTAAGTCCAAAAGAATGAAAAGTTCCCACAAAAACATGATTATCAGGCACTAAAACATTTAATCTTTCCCGCATTTCTTTAGCCGCTTTATTGGTAAATGTAATAGCTAGAATATTATAATCACTTATTCCCGTTTCCATTAAATGAGCTATTCTAGTTGTTAAAACTTTAGTTTTCCCAGATCCAGCTCCCGCAATAACTAAACAAGGACCATCTATATGATTTACTGCTTCTATTTGTCTTTCGTTTAAATTACTATTCATTACTACCACCACTTTCATTATATCAAAATATCCCTATCTTACAAAGAATTAAACCTTATTTTTTGAACTTAATAACATTTAAAAACCTTTTTTCTTTTTCTAAATTATCAGTTGTATCTTTAAAAATAATTTTTTGTTTACCTTGAGATAAATTAATCATTTCTATCTTTCTTTTAAGTTCTTTCACAACACCCTTATTACCATCATAAAAATTAACATTCCCTAAAACTTCTTTTATTTCTTCCTTTATTAAAGAATAATGTGTACAACCTAAAACAACATTAGAAACACCTTTATAATTTTCTAAATGCTTTTTTAAATATTCTCTTATCTTTTCTCTCTCATTTTGTTCAATCAAATCAGCTAAACCTCTACACTCATAAATAACAGTTTTATGATTATCATACTTATTATATAACTCTCTAAATTTTTTTGAATTAAGAGTTCCCTTTGTTGCTAATACCAAAGTTTTACTATCATAATTAAAATCATACACCATTTTAATCGCTGGCTCTATTGCAATTATTGGCACCTTAAACTCTTGTCTTAAATATTCTTTACATATCGCACTCGCAGTATTACATGCTATAACAATTATTTTACATCCTTGATCTACTAAATATTTACATACATTCCATGTAATATTTTTTAAATCTTCTTCACTTTTATCCCCATAAGGATTATTAAATGAATCACTATAATATAAATATTGATAATTTGGAAGTTCTTTTAAAATTTCTTTTAAAACTGTGGCACCCCCAATTCCTGAATCAAATATCCCAATCATCTCATTCATATTAACCTCTACTATTCTTTTTTTAAAACTCTTCTTAAATCATTATTAAGCTCATATTCTGCCTCTTTAAGTAAACTTAACTTATAATGTATAACGGTCATTTGAGTTTCTAAACTTTTAAGTTCTTCTTTTAATAAATATTCATATTCTTTTATAATCATTTGCAATTCTTTTATATTTCTTTCTTCTTCTAATGTATAATCATTTAAATTATCTGCTATATCTTTAAAAGAATTTATTTTTAATCCCATAACATTATTAATAATAAAATTATATTCTAAATTTTGAATATTTAAAATTGGTTTTAAACTATATAATACTTTTCCATCTTCTAAATGTATTTCATCAAAAAAATTTTCAAACTCTTCATGAACTCTTACATCCCAAAAATGTGAAGTAACTACATATATACCCTTTTCTTTTAAATTATTAACAAATATATTATATTCATTAATCGTAACAGTCTTTCTTCCATTTCTAGCATATAATGCTAAAATCGCATGAGCGATTAAAAAAGAAGGACTTAAACTTACTTCCATGTCTTTCCTCCATTTTTTATTTTTTATTTTTATTTTCTTTATTATCTTTCTTTGGTAAAGCTGCTTTTCTCGATAAATTTAAACGCCCTCGATTATCATACCCTAAAGCTTTAACCATTATTTTATCTCCAAGACTTACTATATCTTTTGGTTTATCAACTCTCTTATTATCAAGTTCCGAAACGTGTACTAAACCTTCACATCCTGGCCATAATTCTACAAAACAACCAAAATCTTCAATTTTTACTACTTTACCAGTATATACAGCATTTATCTCTACCTCACGCACAACTTCCTCAATCATTTTTCGCGTTTTAGCAATAATTTCGGCATCTTGATGATATATAATAACTCTTCCATCATCCTCTAAATCAACTTTAACTGCATCTTTATCATTAACTGTTTTAACATTGCTAGCTTCCAAAATAATTTTAGTAATCATTTCTCCACCCCGACCAATAACATCCTTAATCTTTTCTGGATTAATTTTAAATGTATCAATCTTTGGAGCATATTTACTAAGATTTTTACGTGGTTCACTAATACAATTACCCATTACATCCAAAATTTGCAATCTTGCTTTTTTAGCCTGAGCTAAAGCTTCCTTTAATATTTTTTCAGTAACTCCTTTAATCTTAATATCCATTTGAAGTGCACAAATACCCTTTTTAGTACCTGCTACTTTAAAGTCCATATCTCCCATATGATCTTCCAAACCTTGAATATCGGTCAAAATAGTGTATTTTTTACTATTTTCATCTTGGATAAGACCCATCGCAATCCCTGCAACAGGAGCTTTAATTGGCACTCCTGCTGCCATTAAAGAAAGACATCCTGCACAAATAGTTGCTTGACTGCTAGATCCATTACTTTCTAATATTTCACTAACTACTCTTATTGTATAAGGAAAATCTTCTTCACTTGGAATTACCTGTGATAAAGCTCTTTCTCCAAGCGCTCCATGACCAATTTCGCGCCTTCCTGGAGCTCCATATCTTCCTGTTTCTCCTACTGAAAAAGCTGGAAAATTATAATGTAACATAAATCTCTTAGAATCTTCTAAACCGAGTCCATCAAGTATTTGATGTTCTCCAATTGCTCCTAAAGTAGTAGTAGCAAGACTCTGTGTTTCTCCTCTAGTAAAAACTGCTGATCCATGGGTTCTTGGCAGTAAATCTATTTCACAAGATAAAGGTCTTATTTCATCCATTGCTCTTCCATCTGGTCTAATCTTTTTATCTGTAATCAATTTTCTAACTTCTTGAGCCTCTATTAAATTAACTATCTTTTCTACTTGTTTAATTTTTTCTGAAGCATCTTCCCATTCAGCATAAACTTCTGTAAAATTCTCAATTGTTCTTGTTTTAACTTCATCAATTGCCGCATATTTTTCCAACTTATCTTTAATTTGAATTGCTTTTAACATATCACTCGTTGCAAACTCTTCTACCGCCGCTTTAACTTGAGGATCTAATTCTGCCTTTGCAAGCTCAATTTTTTCTTGACCTATCTCATCAATAATATCTTGTTCAAACTTGCATAATACTTTTATTTGTTCTTCTCCAAACATTAAAGCTTCAAGCATTTCCTTTTCACTTAACTCCTGAGCCCCAGCTTCCACCATACATATTGCATCTTTAGTACCTGCGACAGTTAAAGAAAGAGTACTTTCTTCAACTTGTTTAGCAGTTGGATTAATAACTAACTCTTTTCCAATTTTTCCTACCATCACACCTGCAACCGGACCATCAAAAGGAATTTTAGATATTCCTAAACATAAACTTGTCCCAAATAAAGCGGCCATTTCTGGACTATTATCAGGATCTACAGATAAAACTGTATTAACAACTTGTATTTCTTGTCTTAAATTCTCATCAAACATTGGTCTAATAGGTCTATCAATTAAACGAGCAGCAAGTGTTGCCGCATCACTAGGTCTTCCTTCTCTTTTAATAAATCCTCCAGGAATCTTACCTACTGAATAAAGTTTTTCTTGATATAAAACTTGTAAAGGAAAAAAATCCTGTTCTACAACTTCTTTACCCATCACACAAACTGATAATACTACAGTATCTCCATATCTAACAAGTACTGCCCCATCTGTTTGTTTCGCTAATTCTCCAGTCTCAACAATCAAATCTCTTCCTAAAAAATCTAACTTAAATACCTTTTTCATTACATCACCATTTTCTTTCAAGTATATCACATTAATTTAATTATACAATTCAAACTATTTTCTGTCAATCAAAAAAAGACACCTAAAATCTAGAGTGCCTTATTTTCTTAAACCTAACTTACTAATTACATTTCTATAACTAACAACATCATTATCTTTCAAATAAGCAAGTAATTTTCTTCTCTTACCAACTTTCATTAAAAGTCCACGATTTGAATGATAATCATGTTTATGTACTTTTAAATGTTCTGTTAAATCATTGATTTCATGAGTTAAAATTGCAATTTGTACTTCTGTCGAACCACAATCTTTATCATTTTTACCAAACTCTTTAACTAATTTAGCTTTTGTCTCTTTAGAAACTGCCATTATTATTCCTCCTCTTCTATCTAATCGGTTTAATCTAAGTAATAATTTAAGGAGTAAATTAAAACTTGGAATAAACTTCAATTACATTATATTATAAACTTATTTAAAAATCAACTAAAACTTAATTATTCACACTTTTAATAGTTACAATTCACAGCTAAATGTTAAGGCATGCCAAAAAGCAACAAATTTATTCGTTGTTTTTTTGAAGCTTATTTTCTAGTATTTCTTCAATTGTATAGGGATTTCCATTTAATAATCGTA
>CANPYU010000090.1 GCA_947588665.1 uncultured Bacilli bacterium
TTTAATGAACATTATTAATAGTGGAGAGGGCTTTATGCCTAAATTTATAGCAATTAATCTTTATGAACATTTATTCCCTTTATTAAATAGCAATGCTAATAATCCTAGTCCAGCAATTCCTTATACTAAATACATTATTAATAATCAATTATATAAAGATATCGAAGGAGATTTAAAAACTTTATCAAAATATATTGGTACATATAATGTAATTGATGAAAAATTTAGTGGTGCTAAAAAATGTACAGATGAAGAAAATAAAGGTTGTGATTCCACTGGTTCAGTTCCTACTGCTGTATCAATGGTAAAATCAGCATTAAAAGCAGCAATTAATTATGCTGAAAATGGTGAAGCGACTACAACTTTAGCAAATTCTGTTCAAACTAGAACACAAAAAGAAGAGAATGGTAAAAAAAAATATACTAATACCGTTACTCACACTATAACAATTGCTAAATTTGGTGATGCTAATAATTCTTCTGCTTCAGTTAAATTAAACTTTAAATGTGAAGATTGTTCTGGTGTAACAACAAAATTTTACATAAATGATAAAGCAGTTGATAGTTTAAGTAATGTGAATTTTTTGAATTATGTTGAAAATGGTGGCGGTGTAGTAAAATTAAAAATTGAATTTTCTGGTACTGTATGTAAAGAAGTCAAATATACTCTAGAAGCTACTTATACTCATTACAGTGTAACTCGTTCAGGTTATTCTGTAGCAAAATGTTTAAATTCAAATAAATGTCAAGGATTTTATCTAGCAGATTCAAGCACTTCTACCGGTACTAAAACTACATCTATTGATAATACAATAAATATTTGTCCGACTTCAGATACTGATGAGCCATCTAAATGTGTAGCTAAAATAAATAATGTCGAGTGTGTTGAGTGTAATGAAAATAAACATGAAGTAGATATATTAGAAGGTTATACTTATGCTAATGATAATGTCTGTGATACATCTGGAGCAACTCTAGATATTCAAAAATGTATTGCAAATGATGGAGCAGTAGATTCAGCAGATCATCCGTATAAAAATAGTGAATTATCAGAAGATACAGAAAAACTTAAAGCTGGTGTTTATTGTAAAGAAGATTATCATTTAACTATGCCAGGTTCTAAAATGGTTGGCAATGGTAGATACTTTATTTTAGATGCATCGATTAGAGGTAAAGAATATTGTTATACAAATGATTTGCATAATTCTAAAACTGTAGCGCAAACTAAAGGAACAATTACACAATTAGGTGCAAATACTGTAGATGCATTTAATGAAATTCAAAAGTATAAAGCTATTTCTGAATGTTTAGCTGATTCGAGTTGCTATACTGTAACAACTGACAAAAAAGTAGTAAAAACTATACCTTATTCTGGTAGATGCTGGGTTTATGCTACTGGTTCTGCTTTGGATGATGTTTGTGGTGAAGATCGTTCGAAATGTAAAAAAGCTGCTACAACTGGAGATTATTATGTAGATTGTACTAAATATATGAGATTTTATGATATTAGACCTGTTGTTACATTACATAAAAGTTATTCTGGATATGTTAAAGGTACATGTGGTACAAAAACATATACATTAAATACTTCTGTTGAAGGTGAAGGAGTATTTTATGGTGATTGGTTAGGTAGAGCTGATTCTAAAGGAGCTGCTGATATCTTTGATTGTGCTAGTAATACATATTGTGATGCAGAAGTTAGTGATTTAACAGAAGAAGAGAAAAATGTTGCTGTAAGTGCAATTGGAAAGAAATCAACTGGACAATGGGTTAAAAGTGGTGGTATTGGCTCTAAATTTGGAGGAGGCGGTAGTTGGCAAGGAACTTCTGGCTCTGGATTAATGGTAGAGCTTGGTACAGGTAGTATAATTGAAGCAATTAATGATTGGAACTGTGCTACTGGATATGATAGTACTGAATTTAAAAATGATTTTAATGATACACCATTCTCTAATTGTTGGAAAATGAATTATACATTTGATCCAATGATGTATTTCTGGTATCAAGAAGATGCTATGAAAAAAGCTAAAACTAACACAATGGATCAAACTGCAAAATCTTTAGGAGAAGTTAAAGCTCAATATTGTGAGGGAACTGTTTCAGCTAATTATGAAGATTGTTCAACAGGTTGGAAAGATGTTCCGTCTGTAGAAAATGGTTCAGTATGTGTTTGCTGGGGACCTGATATGGGTGATTGTGGTATAAAGAAATATGTTTTATCAAAAATTAGATATGTAGTTCAATCACAAGAAGCATCTGCAAGTTATATAACACCAACACAATTTTATTCAGTTGCCCCATCAGGCCAGCCAGTAGTAGCTGATGCTGGTAAAAGTGATGAAATACTAAATTCATCAGAAATTACAAATGGATTACCTGTTGATTTAGGTAATTATGGAACAAGAAAATACTTGTTATGGTATGAAAAATTAGGTGAATATTTTGATAATCCAGCAAAATTAGGTCGTGTCTGGGGTGAATCAGATAGTGTTATTTCTAAACTTTTACAAAATAGAGCAAATTGTGATAATGAAAATTCTGCTTTAGTAGATGAAGATGATACTGATGGAGTAATTCATAGTGAAGGTGTATATGCATGTAAATATAGCACTGATTGTCCTACAGATGAATCATGTAAAAAACCTGAAGAATCTACTGATAATAATTATCATTGTAAAGATGGGGAAGTTTGTGATGAAGATCAATATAATAGTGAATGTTGTCCAGAGTGTCCTCAAAGAACATTATATAAATGTGCAGCTACATTAGACGAAAATGATAAAATTGTATATTATGATAAAGATGGTAATGAGACAGATGAATCAACTTATAAGTCTCAATGTTGTCCAAATGGCAAATGTCCTGTTAAATGTGCTTTCTGCTTATATGATGGAAATAAATTAAATGTTCAATATCGTCCAGTTACTTCAGAAGATGTTAATCCAAATGATCGTGATTTAGGAAAAAACTGGAGTTGGGATGAATCAATTGAAACAGCATTAGAATTAAAAGCCTTTGTTACTACTAATGAAATTGAAGAAGATGGCGATACAATATATGATGTTGATTTTGATAAAGTAGATGAAAATAATGATTTTGCGATGCAAGTTGTTATGGATGGTAAAATGATTAGTAAAATAAGAAAATATAATAGTGACAATAAAGAAGATGGTTTTGCTAATAATACTTTAGATTGCTATGATATGAAAGTAGAAGATAAAGAAACTAAAGAAGAGAAAACTTATAAAAATGTTTACTGCTATAGTAAATTTATTGATTACTTACTAGAAGATTCATCTACAGCCCAAAATATTAAAATTAATTTAGAAAGACCAAGTGGTAATGATAGAAAGTCAACTGAAAAGAACGAAAAATATTTTACTAGTTGGGTAAGCGCTGATGCTAATGAATTGAATACATCAAAATGGAATGTTAGTACAACAAGAGAATTAGCATACTATAAAGAACATTTTGGTATGGAAATTAACTATGATGATAATAGTACAAAGGATTATCATGTTGGACCATCATGGAAATAGAAAGAAGGCGTATTAAATGAAGGAAGCATATTGGGGATATTGGTTAGTTCTTTTAGGAGTATTCGTAATAATTATTTTGCTTTTGGTTCAAAATGTTACTTCTAATAATACAGAAAGTAGTTATTCAGTTAGACAATTAAGTGAAGCAGCAATGATTGATGCTGTTGATTATGCTTATTATAGAGAATATGGTGAGCTTAAAATTAATAGAGAAAAATTTGTTGAAAGTTTTTTAAGAAGATTTGCTGATAATGCTTCACTTACTACTGAATATACTTTAACTTTTACAGGAATTTATGAAGCTCCGCCAAAAGTAAGTGTACAAATAAATAGTAAAACAAATACATTCTTTGTTGCAAATCAAACGACATCAGCTGATGATTTCGATATGGAAAATAGAATAGATGCAATATTAGAATTAAATGCAACAGGAGTTGGAGAAACAATAACTAATAATAGTAGTAGTGGATCATCTAATAGTAGTTCATCAACTGGAAATACGACATCTAAAAATGATAATGCTTCAAATAATAGCAATAACAATAGCAATAACAATAGCAATAATAATAATAATAATAATAATAATAATGCTAATTCAACATCATCCCGAGTACCGGATGATATCAATGCAATTTTAGTAACAAATTGGGCACAAGATAAATATTATAATTGTGATTATAATTTAAAATGTCTTATAAAAGATGAATGGTTATGCTATCCTAATCAATTTGCAACTGAATTAATGAACGACTATCAAGATAAAGCTAATATAACATTTACAGCAGCTGAAAAAAGTCAATTTTTGAAAAATGTAAATAATCTTACCAAGAATTGGTCAAAATGTGATAATGCAAAAATACAAGAATTAGAAACCAAAAATAAAGAAAATACTCGGGTTCCTGAAAGTTTTAATACTGTAGATAGGGCAATTAAAGAAGCTTATGAAGAAAAATATGAAGAATGTTATTATTATCCTAGTGCTCCAAACAAATGTGTAAAGGAACTTAAATGTGAGTATCGTAATAATTTAACTAATTATTGTAATACATTAATGGAAGATTATCAAAAATTAAAAGATATTAAATATACATCTGCTGAAAAACAAGAATTTCAAAATAAATGTAATGAATACACTAAAGGCTGGGGAAAAGCTGATAGATGTAACAATTAAAGGAGGATAAAATGGGAAATATATTAGCTAACTTAAAAAGATTTATAACTAATAAAAATACTGTTACAATACTAGCAGTTTTAGCTGGAATTATAATTTTATGGTATTTTTATAATTACCGAGTTAATCAAGCAATAACAACTGTACAAATACCAATTGCAATTGAAGCAATTGATACTACAAAAAAAATAGAAACAGATAATTTATCTACTCTAGAAATTACTAGAAGTGCATTAAAAGATAATGATTTAATTCAAAACATGGCCGAACTTGATGGTAAATATGTTTGTGAAGGAACTAGTATTCCTAAAAATGGTTTCTTTCATAAATCACAAGTATGTGATGAAAAAGATTTATCAAATTCTGTAAATGAAAGCTTACCTGATGGTTATACTTTAGCAAGTATAAAAGTTACTAAT
>CANPYU010000091.1 GCA_947588665.1 uncultured Bacilli bacterium
TATAGTAGAATTAGGATACAAGATTAATCTTTAGTATTTACTAAAACATATGATACTGATATTATCTATCTTGAATAGGTAATTATGACAGTATCTTTTATTTTAAATGGTTGTTAATGGGTAAAAAAAATGATAAAATTAGTTTTAGTTGGAGGTTTTATTTTGGAATATTTAATTACATTTATTGAAGGGATTGCTTCGTTTATTTCTCCTTGTGTTTTGCCAATTATACCTGTATATATTTCTTATTTTGCAACAGAAAAGAAGAATATTAAAAATTCTCTTATTAATGCTTTAGGTTTTGTAGCTGGTTTTAGTGTTATATTTATATTATTAGGAGTTTTTGCAGGAACTTTTGGGAGAATAATTAATCAATATGCAGATTATATTAATATTATTTTGGGTATTTTTTTAGTTATTATTAGTTTAAATTATATGGGGGTTATTTTTATAAATTTTCTTAATAAGACTAAAGGAATAAATAAAAATAAAAAAGATTTAACATTTATTACTTCAATATTATTGGGAATGATGTTTTCTTTATCTTGGACACCATGTGTAGGAGCATTTTTATCTTCGGCTCTTATTTTAGCAAGTACTACAGGAAGTGTTTTAAAGGGGGCAATATTATTATTCTTTTATTCTTTGGGGCTTGCTATTCCTTTTGTTATAACAACTTTTTTATTAGAAAAATTAAAAACTACTTTTGATTTTATTAAAAAGCATTATAATATTATTAATAAAATAGCTGGAGGTATTTTGTTATTAAGTGGTTTATGGTATATTATTAAAGGAATTATAAGAATTTTTTAGGAGGAGAATATGAAGAAAAAAGTATTTTTAATATTGGGAATTATTCTTTTTGTTGGAGGACTTACTACAATTACATTAGTTTATTATAGTAATAGTAAAAGCAATGAAGAATTAGAGGAAGAAGTAGCAGATTTAGGAATTGTTAAAGTTAGTGATGATAATTATGAAGAAGAAGTATTAAAAAGTGATAAAATTGTAGTGGTAGATTTTTATGAAAATATGTGTCCACCTTGTAATTTAATGATTCCAACTATAATAAATATTGCTAAAAGTAGTGATTTGGTTAAAGTAGTAATGGTTAATATTAGTGATTCTAATACTTCGGAGTTAACTAAAAAATATGAGGTTAGTGCAACACCTACGATTTTTGTTGTTAATGATGGAAAGGTGGAAGACCAGTTTTTAGGTGCAACTAGTGAGGAAGTATTGATGGAGTCTATAAATAAACAATTGGAGAGTAAAAATGAAGAATAAGTTAATATTATTAATGATTATGATTAGTTTAATAACAGGATGTGGGAATAGTAATAGAAAAGTATTAAATTGTTCGGTTACAAGTAGTGAAGAGGGTACTACTTCTAAATCAGATTTAAAAATTAAAGTTAAAAATAATGAAATAGAAGATATGAGGCTTACCCTTAATATGACTTTGTCAAAAGAACAGAAAGCTTATAGAGAGGCAATTATGGCTCAAATGAGGCAGAAAACTGATCGAGTTTATGCGACTAATGATGGAATAAAAGCTATTTTTGGAATGGATAGTTCTTATTTTGATAATTTTGGTATTTCTAAAACAGGAACAGTTGGTGAACTTAAACAAGTATTAGAACTTCAGGGTTATACTTGTAAATAAAAAATAAATGCTGTAATCTTACAGTGTTTTTATTTTATAATTAGATTATGTTATTTGACGTTTAGAAATGGTCAGCCACTTATCTGACCAATTAAGTTGGAGTTATTATCAAGAATTACTTTTAATTAAAAATGTAAACAAAAGGAATTATTATTTAGTAAGTAGTACTTCTCTTGACCAAATTGTAATTAATTGTTATATTCGATTTGAAGGGAGTTTTTATCATGGAAGAATATAACGAAGTAGAACATTTAATAAAAAAATTAGAAGTAAATAAAAGAGCAAGAGTATTACAAGATAATAGAGAAACAATTAATACATATTGGAATATAGGAAGATTAATTGTAGAAGCTCAAGGAGGCAAAGAAAGAGCAAAATATGGAGATAATTTAATAAAAAAATGGTCTTTAAAATTATCTAGTATGTATGGTAATAATTATGCAAATAGGAATTTACGAAAAATGCGCCAATTTTATTTAATGTTTCCAAAATGGCCCCCAGTGGGGGCTATATCTTGGAGCCATTATCGAGAATTGTTATCAATCAAAGATGAAAACAAAAGAAACTATTACATTAATTTATGTATAACAAATAATTTATCAAAAAGAGATTTAATTAAAGAAATAAAAAATAAAAGTTATGAGAGATTATTAGAAAAACCGGAACATATAGAGATAATAGAAAATAAAGAAGGAATATATAATATAAAAGAACATATAAAAAATCCTATAATAATAAAATTATCAAAAGAAGAACAAATAAAAAAAGAAAAAGAATTACAATTAATTATTTTATCTAAATTGAAAGATTTTTTTATGGAATTAGGATATGGATATACATTTGCCGGAAATGAATATAAAATAAAAGTTGGTAATAAGTATTATTATATTGATATGTTACTTTTTAATTGTGAATTAAACTCTTATGTAGTAGTAGAATTAAAGATGAGAGAATTAAAGAAAGAAGATAAAGTTCAAATAGAGTTTTATATGAAATATATAGACGATAATTTAAAAAGAAATTTTCATAATAAAACAGTAGGAATAATAATAACAAGAGAACAAGATAAATTTATATTATCATTTGTCAGTCAGAATAATATTATACCTATAACATATAAAATTAAAAGTTAAATTTTAATAATATAGTATAAATTAATAATTAAAAGAGGTATAATTGATATGGTTAATCTAATACGTGATAGTTTATTTAAGTTCCGTCTTTCTATGGTAATGCAGCAGTGTTCTGTGTGAATTTGAATGGCAACCTCAACAACAACAACGTGAACTGGACCGGTGCTGGTGTGCGCCCAATATCCTTTTTAAACTCATATGCTTGATTAAGGTTTAGCATAGTAGAATTAGGATACAAGATTAATCATTAGTTTAATTACTTAAAAAAATAATGCTGATATTGTATGTCTAGAATATATAATTATTACAGCATTTTTTTATTTATCTTTCTTCAAAGAAATTTTTAATATCTATGTTGAGTACTCTTGCTATTCGATATAATATAGCAATGCTAAAAGTTTGATAAACTTTTTCTGATTCGATATTTGATATTAAACTTAAACTAACATCACATAGTTCGGCAAGTCTTTCTTGAGTAATTCGTCCATATTTATCAGCATATTTACTTTTATTATTTAGCCGATAGTATTTTACATTTCTACTTACTACTTGATATATATAATTATCATAGTCTTTAGTATCTTTATCCATTTTTATCGCCTCTTATTTATTATTTTCTCATTTTTGATGTAATTTTGTTACTGATTACACGTGCATAAAAACTATATAATAAATGATAATTTCTCTTGACAATTATAATACTAAATAATATAATTTTAGTATAAGTTAGAAATTTCTAATATAGTTGAGTATGAAGGGTAGGATATTAGGAAGATGGAATTTAAGAAGCTAGAGCAGAATAAAAAAAATAAGGTAATTATATGCTTTATATTTATAGTATTGCTATTAATAACAATTTTATTAATGGTAAGTAAAGCAAAATATCAGGTAACCCAAAGTGTGCAAATAGTTAATGGAACAATTAATTATAAACCATATGATTTTAAGATAGTGGGTATATTTAAAGAAAATGATCGAGGCGAATATAAAGAAGCAGATGAAGTACCAACAGAAGAAGGATATATAATAGATGAAGAACAAAGTAAATGTATGATTAATGAGAATGATCAAGATACAGAAGCAGTATTAAAAACAATTAATGGTAATCATACATTTGGTAATTTAAAGAAAATGGATAAATGTACTTTATATTTTAAAAAGGTTCATTTGTTAAAAGATGACATATTAGCAAGAGAATTATCTCAAACTGGATGTCCAGCACAGGTAAATGGAGTAGCAACAGTAACAGGAGTAGAAAGTACAAATAAGTTAATATGTGAAACCGAAGATGATTATGGAACAAGTAGATATTTTAGAGGAAAAACAGATGATAACTGGGTAAAATTTGGACAAACAACTGACAATAAAGACATATGGTGGAGGATAATTAGAATAAATGGAAATGGCACTATAAGATTAATATATTCTGGAAAAACTGCTTCTGGAGTAAACACTGCCCCACGACAAGGATTGGGAAGTCTAATAGAAACCACATATAGTGAAAGTACAGTAACTCAACAATATAATAAAACAGAGAATGATAATAAATATGTAGGATTTATGTACGGTGGAGCAAAAGACAGTGGAACATCTGGAAGTTATAATGATGCTCATACAAATACAAGTAGTAGTACCATAAAAGAAGAATTAGAAACATGGTGGGGTAAAACAAATTTAGAAAATCTAATGGCTAAAATAGATGTAGACACAGGATTTTGTAATGATAGACGATTTGCAATAATAGAACATGGAAGTAGATATCCAGTTAGACAAGAAAGTGATGGAGGATATAAAAATATATCAACAGCATATATAAAAGCAGACATAGCATGGAAAAGTGGAAGTGAAAATTATAATACAGAAACTCAAACTCCAACACTTAAGTGTGGTGATAATACATCAAGAAAAAGAGATTTATTCACAGGTCCTTCTGCTTCCTCAATTATAGCTTCAGATGGAACAGAAATAACCGGAAATAATGCATTAACAAAACCAGTAGGTTTAATAACAATTGATGAGGGAGTATTTGCAGGAGGGTTTGTAGGACAAAGTAATATTAGTTATTGGTTGAGCACATCGTCTGATTATTGGACAATGTCTCCGGCTTACTTTGGTGGTAATGGTGCTTACGTATTCTTTGTAAGAGGTGATGGCTGCCTCGATCCCTTTTTTGTGTATGATCCGTCTGGTGTGCGTCCAGTAATAATTCTCTCTGCTGATACAGAGTTCA